>NZ_RZSJ01000369.1:0-6154 GCF_003998025.1 Mesorhizobium sp. M8A.F.Ca.ET.021.01.1.1 | reverse complement strand
GCCACGATCATGCGCCGCACCTCCTCCAGGCTGGACGACACGCCGACGACATCGGCATTCAGCTTGGCCTCGCTGCGCAGCAACGCCACCGGCCGCAAGGCGTCCGAAATGTGATCGGTCTGGAAGGACACGGACGGCTCGCCCCGCAGATCCGCAAGCGTCAATCCGGTCTTCCCGAACAGCCTGTGCTGCGGGCCACAGAAGAAGCCGAAGAACTCGCGATAAACCATCGTGTAGTCCAGTGCCGGATCGCGCTGGCTGACCAGGCAGATGCCGAAGGAAGCGCGGCGCTCCCGCACCTGCTTGGCCACTTCCGTGCTTGCCGCGACCGAGATGGTGATGGAGCCGCGCGGGTAGTTGCGGTGGAATTCCGCCAGCGCCCGGTCGAACAGCGGCGAGACGACATGGCTGGCGGTCGCGATCATGACGTGGCCGGCGACGTCGTCGCTGATCCCGCGCATCAGCAGCGGCAGTTGCGATATGGTGCCGAACACCTCCACGCTCTGCTCATAGATCAGGCGCCCGACCTCGGTGAGTTCGAAGCGTGTCGCATCACGCTCGACCAGGCGCCGGCCAACGCGATCCTCCAGGCGCCGCAACGCGTTGCTGACGCTGGGTTGCTTGAGGTTCAGGCGCTCGGCTGCCCGGGTGATGCTTTTCACCTCCGCGATGACGACGAATGTGCGCAGCAGGTTCCAGTCGAGGTCCCAGACCAGCCGTTCGGGGCGAGGCAATGCCATTCTTGGTATCTATGCTCCCTATTCCCATTATCTATTTGCGCAATGCTGGAGCAAAGGCAATCATTGACATCAGGAGAGCGCCCCAACGCCTCCCAAGAACAAGCCTTCGCGCTCCATCCAGAGGACAGAAATTCAGATGAACAAGGTATTTTCCGGCATCGCGGTTGCCGCACTGCTGCTTGCTTCGGCCTTCACCGCCGTTTCGGCCAGCGCCGACGATCTCGAAACGATCAAGTCGGCAGGCGAACTGAAGATTTCGATGAGCGGGCAGTATCCCCCCTTCAACTTCGTCAACGACCAGAACGAGGTTGTCGGCTTCGACGCCGACATCGGCAAGGCCATCGCCGATCGCATCGGCGTCAAGGGCACCATCATCACCACCGCCTGGGACGGCATCATCGCCGGCCTGCTCGCAAACAAATACGACACCGTCGTTGGCTCGATGACGATCACGCCTGAGCGCGAGAAAGTCGTCGATTTCGTCGGCCCCTACTATCACGCCGGCCGCGCGGTCTTCGTGAACCAGGATTCCAAGGTGCAGAGCCTCGACGACCTCAAGGGCAAGACCCTTGGCGTGACGCTGGGCGAGACGCACGAGAAATGGGCGCGCGCGCAGGGTGGCTGGGATGTCCGCACCTACAAGGGCTTGCCGGAATTGTTGCTGGAATTGAAGGCGGGCCGTGTCGATGCCATCGTCGTCGACAACATTCCGGTCATGGTCGCCGTCAAGGAAACCGGCGAGAAGGTGCGCAAGCTCGACACGCCTGACATCGAAGGCGGCAGCGTCGCCATCGGCATAGCCATCCGCAAGGACAATCCGGAGCTCAAGGCCGCCATGCAGAAGGCATTGGACGGGATGATGGCAGACGGCACCTACGAGAAGATCTCCAAGCAGTGGGTCGGCACCGACATCCGCTAATCCATCCGGTTTTCAGGCGGCCAGGTCGCCTGAAAACCAAACGACATTCCTGCCGGGACGACCCCATGGATTTCTCCTTGATGAGCCGTGTCTTCCCGTTTTTCGTGGAAGCGGCGCTCGTGACGCTGGAACTGACAGTGCTGGCCCTGGTTCTGGGGCTGGCCGCCGCGGCGCTGGCGGCGGCCGCCCGGATGTCGAGATCGGCGATCCTGAGGGCCGTCGGCACTGTCTATGTCAGCCTGTTTCGCGGCACCCCCTGCCTGATCCAGCTGTTCGTGCTCTATTTCGGCGGACCGCAGATCGGCATCAATCTGGAGCCGTTCACGGCTGGTGTGATCGGCCTTGGCCTCAACATCGGCGCCTATATGGCGGAATCGATCCGGGGCGCGGTGATGGCGGTCGACCGCCGCCAGACGGAGGCTGCCCGCACGATCGGATTCAGCCGTTTGCAGACCTTGCGAAGGGTTGTGCTGCCGCAAGCCGCGAGGCTGATGATCCGCCCGCTCGGTGTCAACACGGTCGCCTTGCTGAAGGGTTCGGCGCTGGTATCCACCGTCTCGGTTGTCGAGTTGACCTACACGGCCCAGCGTTTCATCGGCTCCACCTACAAACCGTTCGAGATTTTCGGCGTCGCGGCCCTGCTTTACATGATCATGGTCTACGCGGTTGCCCGCATCGTCGACATGCTCGACAAGCGCTTTGCCATCATCTGATCGGGGGAGCGTGATGCAAGGTCTCGATTTCAGCGTCGTCGTGCCCTACTGGGACCTTCTTCTGACAGGCGCCTGGTGGACATCGGTGCTGACGGTCTCGGCCGGAGCCCTCAGTTTTGCCTTCGGCATCCTGTTCGCCGTCATCGTCCTCTACCCACCGGCGATGCTGGCCTACCCCGTGCGCGCCTTCATGTGGGTGTTCATGGGTACGCCGCTGTTGCTGCAACTTTTCCTGATCTATTTCGGGCTGGTGCAGATCGGCATCGACATCCCTGCCCTTGCCGCCGGCATCATCGGGCTTGGGCTGCATTTTGCCGTCTACAATGCCGATGTCATTCGCGCGGGCATCGTGGCGGTCGACGTCGGCCAAACGGAAGGCGCGCGCAGCATCGGCTTCGGCAAATGGCAGGCGCTGCGCTACGTCGTCATACCGCAAGCCATCCGCAACACGGCGCCGCCGATCGGCGGCAACCTGATCGCGCTGCTGAAGGAATCCTCCATCGTCTCGGTCATCGGCATCGCGGAGCTCGTTCATTCGGCGCAACTGGCGATCAGCGAAACGTTCCGCCCGTTCGAATTCTACATTACGGCTGCCGTGCTCTACTACATTCTCAACCTTGTGCTCGAGGCGGCCTTGCATCGGTTTGAACGGCATGTGGAGGTTTCCCGATGAGCACGCAGAGGCCAATGGTGGAGGTGCGCGGGGCACGCAAATCCTTCGGCGCCGTCGAGGTTCTCAAGGGTATCGACCTGTCGGTCGAGCGTGGGCAGATCGTGGCGATCATCGGTCCAAGCGGCTCCGGCAAGAGCACGCTGCTGCGCTCGATCAATCATCTCGAGACATTGAACGGTGGCGAAGTCTGGCTGGACGGCGTGCAGGTCAACCAGCCGTTGCATGGCCAGGCCTTCGAGCGACACATCAACAAGGTGCGCCAGCAAATGGGCATGGTGTTCCAGCACTTCAATCTGTTCCCACATCTGACGGTGATCGAGAACATCACCATGGGACCGGTGATCCTGAAAGGCATGCCGAAAGCCGATGCCAAGGCGCTCGCGCACGAGCTCCTCTCCAAGGTCGGGCTCGCCGAAAAGATCGACGCCTACCCCTCCCGGCTTTCGGGCGGCCAAAAGCAGCGTGTGGCGATTGCCCGTGCTCTGGCCATGCAGCCCAAGGTGATGCTGTTCGATGAAGCCACTTCGGCGCTCGACCCGGAACTGGTCGACGAGGTCAACGCGGTGATGAAACAGCTTGCCGCCGAACACATGACCATGCTCATCGTAACGCATGAGATGCGCTTTGCCGGCGAGGTCGCCGACCGAGTGCTGTTCATGGATGGCGGGGTGGTTGTCGAGGAAGGCCCGCCAGCAGAGATCTTTCGCGCGCCGCGGAAGGCACGCACGCGCGGCTTCCTCAAGAAATATCTTTCCGCCTGAGCAAGATGATGACCAGATACCCCACGGAATTCCCCGATTTCGGACTGACGGCGGAGCAGCGCCGCCACGCGGTTCGCGGCCACTATTACGAGTGGCCAGGCATGGATGGCGAGCGCGGCGAGATCTGGTGCTACAGCGACCGGTTTTCGTATCGCGCCGGCGAGACGGTTACGCTGCATGTCAGTTCCACAGCTCCGTCATTCAGCATGACCATCACCCGTGACGGCGGCACCGAGACGAAAGTGTTCGAGACATCCGGCATCGCGTCGCGCTGGCAGGTCAGTCCGGACCAATGCTCGGCCGAAGGCTGCGGCTGGGAATCCTCCTTTGAATTCCGTGTGGAAAACGACTGGCCGTCCGGCGCCTATCGCGTGACTCTGACCGCCGACGGGCGCGACGGCAAGCCGATCCAAAGTCACCACATCTTTATCGTCTCGCCCCAACCGGGCAAGAAGCCGGGCCGAGTGCTGCAGGTGGCGGCGACGGGCACCTGGCTCGCATACAACACCTGGGGCGGTTCCAACCATTATCAGGGCATTACCGGGCCCGACCGCGACCAGTACTCGCCCATCGTGTCGACGCAGCGCCCCTGGTGCCGCGGCTTTGCCGTGCTGCCTGCGGACGCGCCGCGCGTGCCGCTGGAAGTCGCGGTGCCGCCGAAGACGGTGCCGCGCTATCCGCACATGGAATGGGCGCTCGCCACCGGCCATTCGAAGAAATACGCCTCGTCGGGCTGGGCCAGCTACGACAGCCATTTTTTTCGCTTTGCCGAACGGGCCGGCTATGATGCCGATCTGACCAGCCAGCACGACCTGCATTTCTCGCCCGAGATTCTCGACGGCTACGACTGCGCGGTCTTCGTCGGCCATGACGAATACTGGACCTGGGAAATGCGCGATGCCGTCGACTTCTATGTCGAGCGCGGCGGCCATGCGGCGCGCTTTGCCGGCAATTTCATGTGGCAAACCCGGCTGGAGGATGAAGGCCGCCGGCAGGTTTGCTACAAATACCGCGCGCGGGCCGAAGACCCCGCCTATCGCGGCGGCGACGTGACACGCGCCACCAATTCCTGGGAAGCGCCCGAAATCGGCAGGCCGGGTGCCGCGACCTTCGGGCTCAACGCCACCCGTGGCCTTTACGCGGGCTGGGGCGGCTGCGCGCCGCGCGGCGTGCGCGGGTTTCCGGTCTACCGGCCAGAGCACTGGGCCTTCGCCGGGACCGGCATCTATTATGGCGACCTGCTGGGCGCCGACAGCCATGTCTATGGCTATGAGGTCGACGGGCTCGATTTCGAGATCCGTGGCGGCCTGCCCTACCCGACCGCGACCAGCGGCGCGCCCGATGGCTTGCAGGTGCTGGCCGTCGGCATGGCCAGCCAGGTCGAGGAAAGCGCCGACATCCCGGTCGAGGACCAGTTCCTCACCGACGAGGATGGCCGCTTCAGCGCCGAGACGCTGTTCGGCGACAGGAGCGACGCCAATCTCGAAAAGGTCAAACGCAGCAATGGCATGATCGTCAATTTTCCACGCGGCAAGGGCGAGGTGTTCCACGCCGGAAGCTGCGAATGGGTCGCCGGCCTGCTAAGACAAGACCCGATGGTCGAACGGGTTACCCAGAATGTCCTCGATCGCTATCTTGGAAAGTCCTGACATGTCGAAAGTCCAGCATGCCGCCGAAACTCGGCGAGAATCGCATCTCTTCTATCTGTCCAGCCTACGCCGACCGCTCATCGATCGCGCCGAAGGCATCTACATGTGGACGCAGGATGGCCGCCGTTTCATCGACGGATCGAGCGGCCCGATGGTCGCCAATATCGGCCATTCCAACCGCAATGTGCTCGATGCCATGAAGCGGCAGATGGACCGCGCCACCTTCGCCTACCGGCTGCATTTCGAAAACGAGCCAGCGGAAGAACTGGCGCGAGAACTTGCCGGCAAGCTTCCGCAAGGCATGGACCGCATCTTCTTCGTCTCCGGCGGCTCGGAGGCGACGGAATCCTGCATCAAGCTGGCCCGGCAATGGGCCGTCGCCACCGGCCAGGCCGGCCGCTGGAAAGTGATCACCCGCTTTCCTTCCTATCATGGCGGCACGCTGGGTTCGCTTTCGATCACCGGCGACGATGCGCTGGCCGAGACTTTTACGCCGATGATGCGGGTGATGCCGACCGTGCCGGCACCAACCGCCTGGCGCGACCGCGACAATTTCTCGATGGAGCAGCGCGGCGTCCGCTATGCCGACATGCTGGAGGAAAAGATCCTCGCCGAAGGCCCCGAAAGCGTCGTCGCCTTCATCATGGAGCCGATCGGCGGCGCGGCGACCGCCGCGCTGGTGGCGCCCGACAGCTACTA
>NZ_RZSJ01000368.1:0-6157 GCF_003998025.1 Mesorhizobium sp. M8A.F.Ca.ET.021.01.1.1 | reverse complement strand
CCGCTGCAGATCCCGCGTTCGGTGATGACCCGCATCGTGCGCGCCCGCATCGACGAGACGCTCGAACTCCTGCGCGACCGGCTCAACAAATCCGGCTACGGCAATGCGGTCGGCAAGCGCGTCGTGCTCACCGGCGGCGCCAGCCAACTGGCCGGCCTGCCCGAGGCGGCACGCCGCATCCTGGGGCGCAATGTGCGCATCGGCCGCCCGCTCGGCGTGGCGGGCCTGCCAGAAGCAGCGAAAGGCCCGGCTTTCTCGGCCGCAGTCGGGCTTCTGATCTATCCGCAGATGGCGAGCTTCGAGAGCCATCCGGCGAAAGGTATTTCCGGTCTCAGGATGACCGGAACGGGTGGAAAACTGCATCGCATGAGTCAGTGGTTGAGAGACAGTTTCTAATTGACGGGGACAGCCCCATAGGCGGCCGCGGCGGCGAAGCGGCGTGAAAGGCAAAGGACGGAGACAATGACCATCAATCTGCAGAAGCCGGACATCACCGAGCTTAAGCCGCGCATCACCGTGTTCGGTGTTGGCGGCGGCGGCGGCAATGCCGTGAACAACATGATCACCGCCGGACTGCGCGGTGTCGAGTTCGTCGTGGCCAACACCGACGCGCAGGCGCTGACCATGTCGAAGGCCTCGCGGCTGATCCAGCTTGGCGCGCATGTCACCGAGGGGCTCGGTGCCGGATCGCAGCCGGAAGTCGGCCGCGCGGCGGCGGAAGAGTGCATCGACGAGATCCTCGACCATCTCACCAACACCCATATGTGCTTCGTTACCGCCGGCATGGGCGGCGGCACCGGTACGGGTGCTGCTCCGGTGGTTGCCCGCGCAGCCCGCGAGAAGGGCATCCTCACCGTCGGCGTCGTCACCAAGCCGTTCCACTTCGAAGGCCAGCGCCGCATGAAGACGGCCGACTTCGGCATCGAGGAGTTGCAGAAGTGCGTCGATACGCTGATCGTCATCCCCAACCAGAACCTGTTCCGGCTGGCCAATGACAAGACCACCTTCGCCGACGCCTTCGCGATGGCCGACCAGGTGCTCTACTCCGGCGTTGCCTGCATCACCGACCTGATGGTCAAGGAAGGCCTGATCAACCTCGACTTCGCCGACGTGCGTTCGGTGATGCGCGAGATGGGCAAGGCGATGATGGGCACCGGCGAAGCTTCGGGCGAAGGCCGCGCGATGGCCGCCGCGGAAGCCGCGATCGCCAACCCGCTGCTCGACGAAACCTCGATGAAGGGCGCCAAGGGCTTGCTGATCTCGATCACCGGCGGCCGCGACCTGACCCTTTTCGAAGTCGACGAGGCGGCGACCCGCATCCGCGAAGAAGTCGACCAGGACGCCAACATCATCCTGGGCGCCACTTTCGACGAGGAACTCGAGGGCGTCATCCGCGTCTCGGTGGTCGCGACCGGCATCGACAAGTCGGCCGCTGAAATCGCCGCCGCGCCGATCTCGATCCGCACGGCGCCGCCGAAGCCGGCCGCCCGGCCGGCCGTCGCCGCGGTGGAAAGCCGCCCGGCGCCGGTCCAGCAGGCCGTGTATGAGCCGCGCGCCGCCGATCCTGTTGCCGAAGCCATCCAGTTGGCCGAAGCGAACGCCGCTGCCATGGCGCAGGCTCGTCCGGCACCGGTCGCCCATGCGGACGATTTCCGCCCGCAGAGCAAGATCTTCCAGGCGCCGCCCGCGCAACCGATGCCTCAGCCTGTTGTCCAGCAGATGATGCAGCCGGCTCCGCAGCCGCGCGAAATGCTGCGTGAGGTCCAGCAGCCGGTGGCGATGGCGCCGCAGCGCATGCCGCGCGTCGAGGATTTTCCGCCGGTCGTGAAAGCGGAGGTCGACGCCAAGAGCCGTCCCGCCGACCATGAGAACAGCGGCCCGATGGGTCTCCTGAAGCGCCTGACCAATGGCCTGACCCGCCGCGAAGAGGAGCCTGCACGGCTGCAGCCGGCGCAGCCGCGCGAGCCCAGGCTGCGCCAGGCCGCACCGGAAGTGCGCCGCCTCGCCAGCCAGGACGCCCAGCTCTACGCGCCGCGCCGCGGCCAGCTGGACGACCAGGGCCGTCTGACGCCGCAGGTGAGGGCGACTCAGGACGATGATCAGCTGGAGATTCCGGCGTTCCTGCGCCGCCAGGCCAACTGAGCGGTTAACGGATTGTAACAATTGTTAACAGGCAGGCAAGAAATTGCTTGCCTGTTAACGTTTAAAAGGCTGTATAATCAATAGGTTATCGTGTCACACAGGTTCCAGTTCGCGGTTACAAAGAGTAAGAAACCGTGATTTGGAGTCTCCCTGCCGGGACATTATCTTCGCTGCCTACCATGGTCGGTATGCGGGGATTTCGGGGGAAGTAGCCCTGCCTGCCGATTTAACAAGAGCCGCGCCCTCGGGCTGGAGAAGCGGACCTAGGCACTACGGGCTTATGGGGATTGTCTTGCACGACCACCAGACGACAGTGAAGACGCGCGCGTCGCTTACAGGCACCGGCGTTCACAGCGGCAAAGAAGTTTCCATCAGTTTCCTGCCCGCGGATGCCGATACCGGCATCGTGTTCCAGCTTCTCAATGGCGACGGGCAGGGCCGTGAGTTCCGCGCCCTGTTTTCCGAGATCGGCGCCACCGACCTTTGCACCATGCTTGGCGATCCCTCGGGCGAGCACATCGCCACGGTCGAGCATATCATGGCCGCCCTGTTCGGGCTCGGCATCGACAATGTCATCATCGAGATCGACGGCCACGAGGTCCCAATCCTCGACGGCAGTGCCATGGCGTTCGTCGAAGCCATCGACCAGGCCGGCATCGAGGTGTTGGCCGTCAAGCGCCGCTATATCAGGGTGGTCAAGCCGGTCCGCATCGAGAACGGCGCCTCCTGGGCCGAGTTCAGGCCCTATGACGGCACCCGCTTCGAGGTCGAGATCGATTTCGAAAGCCCGGCGATCGGCCGCCAGCTGTTCGCATCGGACATCAATGCCGATATTTTCCGCCGCGACATCGCCCGCGCCCGCACCTTCGGCTTCATGAAGGACGTCGAACGGCTGTGGGCCGCCGGCTATGCGCTGGGATCCTCGCTCGAGAACTCGCTGGTGATCGGTGACGACAACCGCGTCATCAATATGGGTGGCCTGCGCTACCCCAACGAATTCGTGCGCCACAAGACGCTCGACGCCATGGGCGACCTGGCGCTGGCCGGCGCGCGCTTCATCGGCTGTTTCCGCTCCTATCGCGGCGGCCACCGGCTGAACGCCGCCGCGCTGCGGCGCCTGCTGTCGGACCGCACGGCCTTCGAGATCGTCGAGACGACACGCCGCGAGCGTGGCCGGGCCGCCGAGATGAACGCCGTCAACGCGCCGCTCTATGCGCCCTGGATGATCTGATTTTCTTAATCTTTTTCGCATTGCATGGCGGTATGGGTGTTGCATGAATGCATCATCCATCAGCGAAATTGCATAGATTTTCGCGCTGCGGTCCGTCGCCACAAAAATGTGCGATTGGCTGGACATAGCGTTGCCGGGCAAGGCGGTTATGGTTTATGGCTGCTGCCGTCGATTAATGCATGTCGCCTAGAAGTGGGGACCATTTTTTGGGACAACAGCATGCAAGAGGCACTAAAATAACGCCGAAAGGGCGCAATCCAATCATGTTCTTCAAGCGAGTCGGTCAATCGAAAGCGCCGCAGCGGTCTGTCTTCCTGGCGCTTTCGGTGGTTGTTCCATCGCTCTTTCTGTCGGCCTGCATGTCGTCGGAGAAAGATATCGACCTTTCGACCTATGTCGACCAGACCGAGCCGGCCGACGTTCTCTACAATCAGGGCCTCGCAAACATGAATGCGGGACGCCTGGACGAGGCGAGCAAGAAGTTCGACGCCGTCGACCGCCAGCATCCCTATTCGGAATGGGCCCGCAAATCGATGGTGATGGGCGCGTTTGCCGACTATCGGAAGGGCAGCTACGAGGACGCGATCCAGTCGGCAAAGCGGTACCTGGCCCTCTATCCGTCCACGGATGACGCACCCTATGCCCAGTACATCATCGGTCTCAGCTACTATCGCCAGATCAAGGACGTGACGCAGGACCAGAAGGAAGCACGCCAGACCGTGCAGACGATGCAAGACCTGGTGACGCGCTGGCCGACGTCGGAATATGTCGACGACGCCAAGGAAAAGATCCGCTTCGCCAACGACCAGCTCGCCGGCAAGGAAATGCAGATCGGCCGTTATTATCTGGAG
Source organism: Mesorhizobium sp. M8A.F.Ca.ET.021.01.1.1 (assembly GCF_003998025.1). Lineage (NCBI taxonomy): Bacteria > Pseudomonadati > Pseudomonadota > Alphaproteobacteria > Hyphomicrobiales > Phyllobacteriaceae > Mesorhizobium > Mesorhizobium sp. M8A.F.Ca.ET.021.01.1.1. The sequence continues at coordinate 1,933 of NZ_RZSJ01000368.1, read as the reverse complement.
CGCCGCGAGTACATCGCCGCCGTCAAGCGCTTCCGCACCGTGGTCGAAAACTATTCCAACACCCGCCATGTCGAGGAAGCGCTCGCCCGCCTCACCGAAAGCTATTACGCGTTGGGCTTGACCTCGGAGGCCCAGACGGCGGCCGCGGTCCTCGGCACCAACTATCCCGACAGCTCGTGGTACAAGGATTCCTATAAGCTGCTGCAGAGCAACGGTCTGGCGCCACGCGAAAATGCCGGATCGTGGATATCCAAGGCCGGGAAGCTGATCACCGGCGCCTGACCGCGGAGCTCCGAGCGAAGCGCGCAGTGTGCTTTTTCGGATTGATCCGAAGCTCAAACAAAAAGATAGTGCGGCGCTGCGACTCCAACTGTCGGGTGCCGCCTTAATCTTTTTGTTTTCGTGCCTGTCGTTATCCCGAAACCGGGTCCACTTCTGGGCGGCATGCAATAGGTCCGGTTTCTCATGCTTTCCAGACTGTCGATCCGAGATATCGTCCTGATCGAAAAGCTGGACATCGACTTCCAGCCGGGTCTCTCCGTGCTGACCGGCGAAACCGGCGCCGGCAAATCCATCCTGCTCGATGCCCTGTCGCTGGCGCTCGGCGCGCGCGGCGATGCCTCGCTGGTGCGCCATGGCGCGTCGCAGGGCCAGGTCATTGCCGTGTTCGATGTTCCGCGCAACCATCCGGTGCGCGCGCTGCTTGCCGAAAACGCCATCGAGGATGACGGCGACGTCATCCTGCGCCGCGTGCAGACGGCGGACGGCCGTACCCGTGTGTTCGTCAACGACCAGCCGTCCAGCGTGACGCTGATGCGCGATGTCGGCCGCGCACTGGTCGAGATCCATGGCCAGCATGACGAACGCGCTTTGGTCGATCCGGGCGCGCACCGCGATGTGCTCGATGCTTTCGGCGGCCATCTCGGCGCCGTCCGCGCGACAGGCGAGGCATGGCGGCACTGGCGCGCCTGCGAGCAGGAGTTGACGCGCCATCGCGCCAAGGTGGCGGCCGCCGCCCGGGAGGCCGACTATCTGCGCGCCGCGGTCGCCGAACTGACCAAGCTCGATCCGCAGCCCGGTGAGGAAACCGAACTTGCCGAGCTGCGCGCCCATATGATGCGCGCCGAAAAGATCGCCTCCGAAATCCACGACGCGCAGGATGTGCTTTCGGGCCCGTCCTCGCCCTTGCCGCAACTGGCCAGCCTGCTGAGGCGGCTGCAGCGCAAGGCGACGGAGGCGCCCGGGCTGCTCGAGGACGTGGTCAAGTCGCTGGATGAAGCGATGTTGTCGCTCGACGCGGCGCAATCGGGCGTCGAGGCGGCGCTTCGCGCCACCGAATATGACCCGCAACGGTTGGAGAAGGCCGAGGAGCGGCTGTTTTCGCTGCGCGCGGCCTCGCGCAAGCACAGCGTCGCCGTCGACGATCTGGCGCAATTGCGCGACACGATGGTTGCCGATCTAGCCGACCTCGATGCCGGCGAGGAGCGCCTGCACGGACTGGAAAAGCAGGCCGCCGCCGCGCGCGAAACCTACGACATCGCTGCCGCACAGCTGTCCTCGCTTCGCCATGCCGCGGCGGTCGGCCTGACCAAGGCGGTGATGGCCGAATTGCCGGCGCTGAAGCTCGAACGCGCGGCCTTCATCGTCGAGATGAAGAGCGAGGCCGAGAGCCGCATGGAGGAGGGCATCGACCAGATCGAGTTCTGGGTGCGCACCAATCCTGGCACGCGGCCCGGCCCGATGATGAAAGTCGCGTCGGGTGGCGAGCTGTCACGCTTCCTGCTGGCGCTGAAAGTGGCGCTTGCCGATCGCGGTTCGGCGCCGACACTGGTTTTCGACGAAATCGACACCGGCGTGGGCGGCGCGGTGGCCGACGCCATCGGCCAGCGGCTGGCGCGGCTGTCGAAGCGGGTCCAGGTGCTTTCCGTCCCCC
>NZ_RZSJ01000367.1:0-6163 GCF_003998025.1 Mesorhizobium sp. M8A.F.Ca.ET.021.01.1.1 | reverse complement strand
CCGGTCTTCAAGGCGATGGCGACTGGCTGGTCGGCAATCCGACCGGCGGCCAGCTTGCCTCGGCCTTGTGGATCGGGTCGGTCGGCCTGCTCATCCTCGGCCTGCAGCCCGTCCTGCTCGGCGCGCTCTATACCGAGGGCCATGTCAGCGGTGACGAGCTGGCACTGGTCGCCACCGCCGAGATGATCGCCATCGCGATCGGCTCGGCGATCGTCGCGATGCTGCTTTCCGCCCGCAACATGCGCTGGAAGAGTGCGGCCCTGCTGCTGCTCTTGGCGCTGGCCAATGTCTGGACGGCCTATGCCGCCGGCGCCAACACGCTGATGGCGGCTCGCGCGCTGGCCGGCCTCGCCGAAGGTGGCCTTGTCGCGGTCGCCACCGAACTGATCGCCCGTTCGCGGCGCGCCGAACGCATCGGCGGTTTTTTCGTCACCATGCAGACGCTGGCGCAATGCGCTCTTGCCTTGCTGCTGGCGCTCTATGTCATCCCCGCCGCCGGATCGGCGGGCGGCTTCCTCGTTCTCGCGGTCGTCTGTGTCGTGTCGTTGGTAATCGCCTTCGCGGTCCCCGCCGACTATGCCGACCTGCCGAAGGACGAGAACCTCGCCAATGTGCTGACGGGTCCCTCGATCACCGCGCTGTTGTCGGTCTTCTGCTACTTCATGTTCTTCGGCGCGGTCTGGGCGTTTTTGGAACCTCTCGGCGCCCAATTCGGCATCGATGGCCGCACCGTCGGGCTGATCGTCTCGGCCAGCCTCGCGGCGCAGGTGCTGGGCGCGATGACGGCGACCGTGTTCGAGGCGCGCATCGACTATCGCCTTGCCATCGCGGCGATCGGCATCGTCGCGCTTGCCGCCTCGCTCGTGCTTGCCAGCGGACCTGGCCTTACGACATTCTGGGTCGCCGCCCTGGTCATGGGTTTCATCCTGCTGTTCATCGTGCCCTACCAGATCCGGCTGGCGATCACCGCCGACGAGACACGCACCGCCGTGCTGCTGGTACCGGCCGCCCAGCTTTTCGGCCTAGCGATCGGGCCGGTCGCGGCGTCGCTGCTCATCGACGGCAAGGATTTTCGCCCGGTTCCGGAATTCGCCGCCGCGAGCGCCGTCGCCAGCGTGGCGCTGCTCGGCCTGTTTGTCCTCGTGGCGCGGCGTCGCCGGGTTATTGCGTGAGCGGCATGTCGAACAGCTGGAGCAACTGGTCGGGCTTTGTCACCGCCGAGCCGCGGCTGCTTGCCAGCCCGGCCGATGCCGGCGAACTCTGCGATCTCATTCGCACCGCGCCAGGTCCGGTCCGCGTCGTCGGCGCCGGTCACTCCTTCACGCCGCTGGTGAAGTCGCAAGGCACCATCCTGTCGCTGGAGAAGCTGGAAGGGCTGGTCTCGCATGACGCGAAAAAACATCAGGCGCGCGTGCGGGCAGGGACGCGGCTTGGTCCGCTCATGCACATCCTGCAAGGCATCGGCCAGGGCCTGCCCAACATGGGCGACATCGACCGCCAGGCGATAGGCGGAGCGCTGGGCACGGCTACTCACGGCTCGGGGCCGACGCTCGGTGCCTATCACACGCAGCTGGAAACGGTGCAGATCGTCGATGGGCTTGGCAAAGTCCGCGAGTTCAAGCGGGAAGGGGATCAGGAGACGATCCATGCCATCGGCGTCACGCTCGGTGCCTTCGGCGTCTTGAGCGAAGTGACGCTGAACAACATCGCGACCTACCGGCTGCGCCGCCGCAAATGGGTGCTGCCGATCGGCGACATGCTGCGCGATTTCGAAACGATGATGGCCGCGCATCGCTCGGCCGAATTCTACTACATTCCATTTTCCGGTTACGCGCAGTTCATCGCCAGCGACTTCAGCGCCGAGGCCACGACGACGCGCCCGACCGACGATGATGAGGGCTCGTTGCGCACGCTGCGCCGCTTGCGCACCGGGCTTGCCTGGCTGCCGTCGCTGCGCCGCCGGCTGATCCTGGGCGCGGTCGCCAAGGTGCCGGCCGAGGATTATGTGCAGGACTGGCTCAACGTCTATGCCAGCGACCGGCAGACCAGGTTCAACGAAATGGAATATCATCTTCCCTTCGAGGAGGGGCCGAAGGCGCTGGCCGAGATCATCGAACTGACCGAGAAGCATTTTCCGGAAGTCTATTTCCCGATGGAGGTGCGGTCGGTGGCATCGGACGAATTCTGGCTCTCGCCCTTCCACAAGAGGCTCACCTGTTCCATCGCCATCCACCACGACGCGGCGAACGATCCGTTGCCATTCATGCGCGCGGCCGAGCCGATCTTCCGCAGATATGGCGGCAGGCCGCACTGGGGCAAGATGCACAGCCTGAAAGCGGCCGACCTGAAAAAGCTCTATCTGCGTTGGGACGATGCGATTGCGGTGCGCCGCGACATCGACCCGCACAACCGTTTCGTCTCGCCCTATATCGCCGATCTCTTCGGCATCGACCAATGAAAGCCTATTTCGCCTCGCTTTCGGATGCGCTGAAGCAGGCGGGCATCTTCCAACCCTGCCTGCTGCTCGACCGCGACCGGCTGGACAGCAACATCGCCCTGGTGAAGCAAAGGCTCGATCCCCGCCTCGCCGTGCGGCTGGTCGACAAGTCGCTCGCTTGCCTGCCGTTGCTTGCCCATATCGGCAAGGCGCTTGGTACCCACCGCTTCATGACCTTCCACCCGCCGATCAGCGAGGCGGTGCTGAGCGCGTTTCCGGATGCGGACCTCCTCTACGGCAAGCCGATGCCGGTCGGCGCGGCAAGGGCGGCGCTTTCCAAGGGGAACGCAGCCGGGTCGAGGGTATGCTGGCTGATCGATACACAGCAGAGGCTGACGGAATATGGCGCGCTCGCCGACGAACTCGGCGTCGAGCTGCGCATTGCTTTCGAAATCGATGTCGGACTGCATCGCGGCGGCTTCGCCGAACCGGAAGCCCTCTCGCAGGCGTTGAAGGCGCTGCCGGCCCACAAACGGCTGCGCTGCGAAGGCGTCATGGCCTATGAAGCGCATGCGCCGCATATACCCGGCCTGTTCGGCGGGCCGGCGAGGGCATTGGCGCAAGCCTCGGAACGAGCCGCCGCTTTCGTGGCGCGCCTCGGCATGGACCAGCGCCATATCTTGAACATTGGCGGCAGCAAGACAGCGCTGCTTCATCATGGCGGCGCTGCCAATGAAGTGTCGATGGGCTCGGCCTTCGTGCTGCCCGGCGATTTCGACACGCCGGGCCTCGACGGCTTTCAGCCGGCGGCCTTCATTGCGACGCCGATCCTGAAAGTGGTCGAGCCGATGCTGCCCGGCCCGCCGGCGGTTTCGCGTCTGCTCCAGGCGCTCGGCCGGTTTCCGCGCAAGGGTTGTTATCTCTATGGCGGCAAATGGATGGCCGAACCGGTGTTTCCCGAAGGCATGACGACGAACGGCCTGCTTGGCCTGTCCTCCAACCAGCAATTCATGGGCCTGCCCGCCGAGGCCGTTGTCAGGCCCGGCGACCATGCGTTCCTGCGGCCGACGCAGAGCGAAGCCGTGCTGCAGCAGCTCGGACCGATCGCGGTGCTTTCCCGTGGCAGGATCGTCGACCGCTGGCCGGTGCTGCCGATGGGGTGACGTTTCGGCGTTCGCCATTGGCGCCTGCATTTGCGATGTCGTGATTCTAGGGGCTGCGCTCCGCTTCGCTCCTTCTGCTAGAATGACGAAGTTGTGAAGCGCCTCGTTGCAATGACTTTATTGACTAAGTCAACTAAATGATTGATCCTGTCCATGACAGGAGGACTGCCATGACGATCCACGACCACCCCGGCAAGGAACGCATCGACGCAGTGCGCGCCTTCAACCGCTTCTACACCCGCCAGATCGGTGTGCTCGACGAAGGCTGGCTGAAAAGCAACTTTTCGCTTACCGAGGCGCGGGTGCTCTATGAGCTTGCCCATCGCGACGGGCTCGTCGCCAGCGACCTGGTGCGCGATCTCGGCCTCGACCCCGGCTATGTCAGCCGTTTGCTCAAAAAATTCGAGGAGCGCGGTCTGGTCGAGCGCGAAGCCACCGAAGCGGACGCGCGCCGCGCCTCGATCGCGCTGACGCCGGCGGGCAGGGAAGCCTTCGCGCCGCTCAACCAGGATTCGCACGACCAGGTGCGAGCGCTGCTCGATCGACTGGCGCCCGTCGACCAGGATCGGCTGGTCAAGGCCATGCGCATCGTTCAGGACCTGCTCGGCGACAGACCCGAACCCAAGGTGCCTTACATCCTGCGGCCGCTAGAGGTTGGCGACATCGGCTGGGTCACGCGCCGCCAGGGCATGCTCTACGCGCAGGACTATGGCTGGGACGAAACCTATGAGGCGCTGGTCGCTGAGATCCTCGGCGAGTTCGTAAAGAAATTCGATCCGAAATGGGAGCGCGGCTGGATCGCCGAGCGGGAAGGCGAGGTCGTCGGCTCGGTCTTCGTCGTGCGCAAGTCGGATCAGGTGGCCAAGCTGCGGCTGCTCTATGTCGAACCGTCGGCGCGGGGCCTCGGCATCGGCAAACGGCTGGTCGAGGAATGCATCGGCTTTGCCCGCGCCAGGGGGTACAAGACGCTGACTTTGTGGACCAACGACATTCTGACCGCGGCCCGGCACATCTACCAGGCGGCCGGTTTCAAGCTGACCGAGGAAGAGCCTCACCATTCCTTCGGCAAGGATCTGGTTGGCCAGAACTGGGATCTGGAGCTGTAGCGGCGCCTCTATGCCTTGACCGGCACCCAGATCTCCAGCCCGCCATTGCCGGTGCGGGCATCGAATTCGGGCCCATAGCGCTCGAATTCCGGCGCGTCGGCGATTTCATGGCCGGAGGCCGGGAGCCAGCTGTTCCAGATCGTGTTGATCGTGCGCCGGATGGTCGAGATGTGCTCGCGATGCGTGAAAACGGCGTATTTCCGCGCCGGCACATGCACCCGGTAGAATTCCTTCGGCAGGTCGGAGAAGTCCGACACCTCGACGCCGACGACATAGTCGAAATTGCCGGCATCGTCGCCATTGAGGCAGACACCGTAGAAAACGCCTGGGACTTCGCCGGGGATGTTGCCGATATAAGGGCTGAAACGCTGCCACTGCATCGGAATGCCGGCGCTCGATTCGCAGCTGTAGCGCTCGCCGAAGCCGGCGATGAGGAAGGGTCGGCTGGTCTCGAAGCGCGGTGGTTCAAGGCTGGTGAGCAGGGTATGGTCCATCAAGATAGGCTCCACGAGATCGAGTGTCTTGGTCGAACCTTGCGCGCGCACCAGTTCCGGCGTGGTGCCGAACTGGTCGCGGAAGGCACGGGTGAAAGCCTCATGCGAGTTGTAGCCGGCGTCGAGCGCGACGCACAGTATGTCGGGCGCGCCGCCGGCGAGCCTGCGCGCCGCCTCGGTCAGCCGGCGCGAGCGCATGTAACCCATGACGGAACGGCCGGTGGCGGCGCCGAAGGCGCGCGTCACATGAAAGCGCGACACGCCGCTGCTGTGGGCGACGTCGTCGAGCGTAACAGCCTCCGGCAGGTGGCTCTCGACAAACCATAGCGCTTTCTCGGTCGGGTTCATGTGTTCCTCGCATGTGGCGTCTTCACTCTGGCGCCTCGTTGCCCGGCCAGTTTGATCGAAATTGCGCATGGCGCAAAATCGAACACGGCAACGCTGTCGGGCGTGGACGCAAAGTCCGTCCGCGCCCATGCCGACGGCAGGCTTGCTCGGGCCATGACGGCGGGCGCGGTGGCGCTCGTCGCTCTCGCGCTGCTGTCGATCGCTTATGGCTCGACGCTGATACCTCTGAGCGATGTCATCGCCGCCCTTGGCCGTGCCGTCGGACTGGACGAGCCTGAGATATCGGGCCCGGTCGGCAAGATCGTCGTCGACCTGCGGCTGCCGCGCACGATCCTGGCGATCTGTGTCGGCGGCGGGCTGGGCATCGTCGGCGCGCTTTTGCAGACGGTGACCCGTAACGATCTTGCCGACCCCTTCCTGTTCGGCCTGTCGTCGGGGGCCGCCGCCGGCGCGGTTTCCGTCATTACCGTGTTCGGCGACAGTTTCGGCATCTGGACCTTGCCCGTGGCTGCGTTCACTGGCGGCATCCTCGCCGCCTCCATCGTGCTTTTGCTGGTGGCGCGGGTGAGGGGGCAAGGTCCTGAGCGGCTGATCCTCGCCGGTCTTGCCGTTTCC
>NZ_RZSJ01000366.1:0-6166 GCF_003998025.1 Mesorhizobium sp. M8A.F.Ca.ET.021.01.1.1 | reverse complement strand
GATGTTGGCGCCGGTCGCTTCCGCGACCTGGCCCCGCCAGTCGAGCATCATGGCGTCGGCGTAGCCCTTGGCCTCGGCGGCATGCTTGGACATGGTGCAGATCATGTAGAGGCCGGCGGCCTTCGACCGCGACGGCGCCGTGCGCGGGTCGGGCCGGCGCCATTCCGCCACATCGAGACGGATGCCCTTCAGCTTCTGCGCCGGATCGAAATAGCTCGGCCACTGCCAGATGGCGATGGCGACGTTGATGCGGTTGTTTTGCGCCGAAACGCCCATCTGCTCGCTGCCGCGCCAGGCGATCGGCCTGACATAGGCGTCCTGGAAGCCCTGCTTCTTCAGGAGCGTGGTCGAGGCGTCGTTGAGCTCGGCCACCGAATAGGGAATCTTGAAGCCGAGCAGGCGCGCTGATTCATGCAGCCGCTCGGTATGCTCGTTGAGCTTGAAGATCTCGCCGCCATAGGCGCGCTCGCCCTCGAAGACCGCGCTGGCGTAGTGCAGGCCATGGGTCAGCACGTGGATCTTGGCGTCTCCCCACGGGACGAACTCGCCATTCATCCAGATGAAGCCGTCCAGTTGATCGAAAGGAACGGATGCCATGGTAACCTCCCGCGGACAACGGCCCGCATATCTCAGTGTCGTTGCGTGTTCTTTTTTGGCCGCGCCAGGTGATTGGAGACGCCGGCCGGTGTCTCGAAGCGTAAGCGGATAATCGCGCCCTGGCAAACTCAGGAAGTTCCGGAAAAACCGGCCTGCCTTGCCTTTTCGTTCGCAATCCGCCCAAAAGCTTGTCAAAAATTACCATTGCAGGGAAATTACGTCAATAGTACTGACATAATCTCCCGTTCCCATGGAGAAATGATGACGGATAAAAGCCCAGCTGCCGGAAAACCGATCAGGACCGCGATCACCAGCGAGGACGGCATCGACTTCGCCATCATCGAACTCTTCTTCTTCGCCTATCGCGACTTCACCTCCGATCCCGATCAGATCCTGGCCGATTACGGCTTCGGCCGCGCCCACCACCGCGTGCTGCATTTCGTCAACCGCCGGCCGGGCCTGACCGTCGCCGAACTGCTCGACGTGCTGAAGATAACCAAGCAGAGCCTGGCGCGTGTGCTCAAGCAATTGATCGACACCGATCACGTCGTGCAGTTGCAAGGCCCGCGCGACCGCCGCCAGCGCGAACTTTATCCAACGGCCAAGGGCCGCGCGCTGGCGCTGGCGCTGGCGCGGCCACAGTCGCGCCGCATCCATGCTGCATTGGAAGATTCCGGCGCCGCCGAACGGACCTTGGTGGAACGCTTCCTCGAAGCGATGGTCAATCCGGAACTGAGAGCTCAGATCGACGTTGGGTCCGCAAAAATGTCAGGAAAAAGCCATGGAGAGCACTGAGAGGGTCGACCAGGCGGCCGCACCAGACGACGACGCACCGCATCTGCTCGTGGTCGACGACGACACCCGTATCCGCAATCTTCTCAAGCAGTATCTGACCGAAAACGGCTTTCGCGTCACCGTCGCCGGCAATGCCGGCGAGGCCCGCCGCAAGCTCGCCGGTCTCGACTTCGACCTGCTTGTGCTCGATGTCATGATGCCGGGTGAAACCGGCGTCGACCTGACAAAGTCGTTGCGCGCCGAAAAGAATGTGCCGATCCTGATGCTGACGGCCCTGTCGGAGACCGACAGCCGCATTTCCGGGCTCGAGGCCGGCGCCGACGACTATTTGCCAAAGCCCTTCGACCCGCGCGAGTTGATCCTGCGCATTAACAACATCTTGCGCCGGGGCGGCCCGGCGGCGACGCCCAAGGTCGAACAGTTGGTGTTCGGTCCCTACACCTTCCAGATCGCCAGGCGCGAACTGAAGCGCGGCGGCGAAGCGCTTAAGCTGACCGACCGCGAACAGGAGATCCTGGCGATCTTCGCCGCGCGCGCCGGCGAAACCATCCCCCGCCACGAGCTGGTCGGTGACGATTCGGAAGTCGGCGAGCGCACCATCGACGTCCAGATCAACCGGCTGCGCCGCAAGATCGAGCGCGATCCGTCCAACCCGGTCTGGCTGCAGACCGTGCGCGGTATTGGGTATCGGCTCAGCGTGGAATAGAATACCGGCGGCGGCTCAAGTGCGTGATCCCGAAAACTGGGAACCGGTTTTCGGAAAGATTATGCTCCAACAAAGAGTTAGCCGCGGATGAAAAGAGCCAATGGCGACCACGGAACTGGAACAGCCGGACAATGACGGCCTGAGCGCACGCGCCACGCGGACGTTCAAGGCGGTGCCGCGCATCTGGAACCGGTTCTGGCGTCTCGTTTCGCTTTACATGCCCAAGCGCCTCTATGCGCGCTCGTTGATCATCGTCATCGCGCCGATGATCCTTTTGCAGTCGGTCGTCGCCTTCGATTTCATGGAACGTCACTGGGCAACCGTGACGCAACGCCTGTCGCAGGCCACCGTGCGCGACATCGCCGCCATCATCGACCTGATCGAGACCTATCCGCACGACGCCGACTACGCCAACATCATCCGCATCGCGCAGGACCGCATGCAGCTCAAGGTCGACCTCCTGCCGCCCGATCCGTTGCCGCCGCCCGGTCCAAAACCGTTCTTCTCGATCCTCGACGATGTTCTCTCCGCCGAAATTACCCGCCAGATCAACCGCCCATTCTGGATCGACACGGTCGGCAATTCCAACATCGTCGAGGTCCGCGTCCAGCTCGAAAACAAGGTGCTGCGCGTCTTCGTGCGGCGCAGCCAGGCCTATGCCTCCAACACCCATATCTTCCTGATCTGGATGGTCGGTACCTCGCTGGTGCTTCTGATGATCGCCATCCCCTTCCTGCGCAACCAGATCCGGCCGATCCTGGCGCTTGCCGAGGCCGCCGAGAGCTTCGGCAAGGGCCGGCCGATGCCGCGCGATTTCCGCCCGCGCGGGGCCGAGGAGGTGCGCCGCGCCGGCTTTGCCTTCATCCAGATGCGCGAGCGCATCGAGCGCCAGATCGAGCAGCGCACGGCCATGCTGACCGGTGTGAGCCATGATCTCAGAACCATCCTCACCCGCTTCAAGCTGCAGCTGGCGCTGGCCGGCGGCAAGGCCGAGACCAAGGCGGCGCTGGACCAGGATATCGAGGACATGCAGTCGATGCTGGAAGGCTATCTCGCCTTTGCCCGCGGCGAGGCCTCGGAGGATCCGGGACGTTTCGATCTCGAAGCCTATTTCCAGAAGCTCGGCGAGGAAGCGGGGTTGCGCAAATGCAAGCTGTCGACGACGCTTTCCGGCGATCCGACCGTGCATGTGCGGCCGAACGCCTTCGCGCGGCTCTTGTCCAACGTCATCGGCAATGCCTTCCGCTATGCCAAGACGGTGGAGGTCACCGCCAATCATGGCCGCGGCTCGCTTCTGGTCACCATCGACGACGACGGCCCGGGCATCCCTCCTGACAGGCGGGAAGACGTCTTCAAGCCCTTCGTGCGGCTCGACGAGGCCCGCAACCTCGACGCCAGCGGTACCGGGCTCGGCCTCTCGATCGCCCGTGACATCGCCCGCAGCCATGGCGGCGACATCACGCTCGACGACAGTCCGATGGGCGGCCTGCGCGCCGTGATCAAGGTTCCGGCCTGATTTCTATTTGACTAACTGAGTATGATCTTGCCTGAAAAACGGTTTCGACTTTCCGGGGGCGCGGTCTGCTTCATCCGCCCGTCATGAAACCATGGTCAAGAGCGCGCATGAAGCGCGCGACCGCACTTGATTCGTCCTTGCCGCCTCACTTCGACCCCGTGCCCGCCAGGGTGCGCTGGAGCGAAGCGAGGGCGGCCGCATGGTCGCCGTTCCGGTATCGTTTCAAGGCAACCGCAGACCTCCGAAGCAAAGGGCCGCCATGCGCATATTGATGGTCACCGACGCCTGGCGCCCGCAAGTCAACGGCGTCGTCCACACGCTGGAGCGGCTCACCGAGACTCTGAAGTCCTTCGACGTCGCGGTCGAGTTCCTGACCCCGAACATCTTCCGCACCCTGCCCTTGCCGACCTACCCCGACATCCGCCTGGCGCTGACCACGCCCGGCCATGTCGCGCGCCTGGTCGACGGCTACAAGGCCGACCATATCCACATCGTCACCGAAGGGCCGCTGGGCATCATGGCGCGGCGCTATTGCCGCAATGCCGGCCGGCCGTTCACCACCAGCTATCACACCCGCTTCCCCGAATATCTCAGTGCCCGCCTGCCGGTGCCGGAGAGCTGGGCCTATCGCTGGCTGCGCGATTTCCACAATTCAGGCCAGGGCACGCTGGTCGCCACCCAGTCGCTCGCCGACGATCTTGCCGCGCGTGGCTTCAACAAGTTGAGGCCGTGGACGCGCGGCGTCGACACCGATCATTTCCGGCCAGACAAAAGGAAGGACCTCGGTTTCCCCGGACCGGTTTTCCTGTGCGTCGGCCGAGTCGCCATCGAAAAGAACCTCTCCGCCTTCCTCGATCTCGACCTGCCCGGCAGCAAGGTGATCGTCGGCGAAGGTCCCGAGCTTGCCAAGCTCAAGGCGAAATATCCGAAGGCGCATTTCCTCGGCCATCGTCCCAATGACGAACTGGCCGAAATCTATGCCTCGGCCGACGTCTTCGTCTTCCCCAGCCGCACCGACACCTTCGGCAACGTCATCATCGAGGCGCTGGCCAGCGGCACGCCGGTCGCCGCCTATCCGGTGACCGGGCCGATCGACATCGTCAGCGACGGTTTTGGTGGCGCGGTGTCGAACGATTTGCGCGAGGCGGCGCTTACCGCACTCAACGTCAGCCGCGACCAGGCCCGCGAGCGCGCCATGCGCTACAGCTGGAAGACCTGCGCGGAAATGTTCCTCGACGCGGTTGAGGAAGCATTGGGAACGACACGCAAGCTGGCGGCCTGATAGAGCCGGCGCATAGGATGCGGTGAAGTTCAGGTCTGGTCAAACACGCTCCTTGCGAGAGCTTATGCGACCGTTGCTTGCGGTGCATTATTCGGTGTGTGTAGTTCGTTGCGGGATTGGCGCCGATTTCTACGCTGGACGACGTGCCTGCAGTATCATCGAAGCGTCGCGTCTTGCGCATCGGCAAGACCGTTGCGAGGGTGTTCGGCTATTGCCGCGCGAATGCCTGGCCGCTCTTCGTGGCCGCCTGGTTTCCCTGCTTTCTGACAACGCTTTGTCTGGCGGTGCTTACTCTTGTTCTTTTTGCCGATCCGGGGAAGGCGCCAACCTGGCTTCTATCGCGGGGCTTTGACCCCAGGACTTGGCTTTCCGCGATTGTCGCCGCGCCGTTCTCGGCGATGGTCCTTGCGTTCGTTCTGGACCGTATGGGAAATGCGCCCGAGCATGGCCGGGTCGTCGTTCGGCGCGGCATTGAGAGTGTCAAGCGCTTCGCTATCCCGGGCGTGCGCTTTGAGCTCGACCGGCGGATTCTTTTGGCCGCCCTGCTTCTCGCAGCCATCCAGCTGTTTTGCGGCTTTGCGGTCGCCGGCGAGCACAGACTGCTTTTTGCCGGCCTGATGGCCACACATGACCTGCCGCTCCGCCCCGAGGACGTCGCGCCTTGGGTGTCGGCGATGGGCGCCTTCAACCTCCTCGCGGGTGGTTTCGTCCTTGGCTGGACATATCTGTTTGTCGGCGATTTTCTGTGGACGGGATCGTTTGATCCAATCGGCTGCTGGCGTGCGCTGGACGGCAATCTTCTGCGTTTCACCGCCATAATGTTCATCGTTCTGGCAATAGTTGCCATACTCAAATATGGACTGGCCCTGGCCGGAGCTTTGGTCCTGATTCCCGCGGATGGCGCGTCGCCTTCCTTCTTGACCCTTATGATGATCCATTTCGGACTGGCCTGGCCGTTCGACGTCCTGCATCTCGTGCTCTCAGCCGCAACGGTCGGAACCATTCTCGGCGCGTTCCGGCCCCGAGCTGTCGCTTCAATCCAGCCGGCTGCAGCACCACCATGATGACGCTTGCCGGGGCTTCCTGATCTAGAATAGCCGCCCGCCGTCCGGCACCTTGCGTTCGATGGCGCCCAACACCACGGCGCCCTCTTCATCGGGAAAACCGAGCGTCAGCACTTCCGACATGAACGGGCCGATCTGGCGCGGCGGGAAATTGACCACCGCGAACACCTGGCGGCCGATCAACGTTTCCGGCGTATAGTATTTGG
>NZ_RZSJ01000365.1:0-6169 GCF_003998025.1 Mesorhizobium sp. M8A.F.Ca.ET.021.01.1.1 | reverse complement strand
GTGCTTGAGTGATTCATCGTGGGGAATCACGAACGGCTTCGACAGGAGAATGGGTCCGGTGCGGTTGAGATCTGTCCCGTTGGGTGTCGTTACGCTCCTCGGCCTCCTCGTCGTCGTCATTGCCCTGACGGCATCGGCCCGATCCTTTGCCGCGCCATCGGCCGTTCCCGCCTGGCTGCAGGCCCACGTCGGCAACGCCGACGGCCAGATTTCACAAGTGGTGCTGGAGCGGGCGCGCTCGCTTTACCTGCAGAAAGTGGCGCAGGGCGCCGTCCGGAACCCCTGCTATTTCGCCATGGACGCCACCCGTCCCGGCGATCTCGGCAATGGCGTGCTGGGACGCCGCTACTATGTCGTGTGCGAAGCCAGCCAGTCGTTTCGCGCGATTTCGGCGGGCCATGGCGGCGGCCGGAACCTGAAAGGCACCGTGAACTTTTCGAACGGCAGGCGCTGCGCCAAGAACTTCGGCAACGCCATGGATTCGGAACTGACCGCCGGCGGCGCCTACATGACCCGCGAAGCGAAAACCTCGTTCAAGGGCTTTTATCGCACCGGCGCGAAACAGGACGTGGCTTTCCAGCGCACTTTCATCCAGTTCGACGGCGAAGGCGAGGCCGCCAACGCCAGGCAGCGCGTGATCGGCGGCCACGCGGCGCAGGTGCTGCGCACCATGTGCATGCGCAAGACCCCGAACAGCGCCTATGCCGACCACGACGGCATGGTGCCGTTCGGCAAGCTGGTGGACTATGCCGGCGGCCGCAGCAATGGCTGCACCAGTTGGTCCCCGGCCGATGCCAGGCAACTCATCTCGATGGTGAAGGACAATCCGACGACGCTCTACATCTACCCGGAATCGCGCGACATCGCCGCCATTGCGAGCGGCCATTCCGCTTCAGGCACCTACTGGAACGCATCCTGCCTGAAGGAGATCGGTACGCCGAAATTCTGGCCGCGAAAAACCCTCGAGCCTGTCATCGCCCAATATAAGCAGGATCATCCCGCACCACCTGCGCAGCCACTGCCGATCTGCAAGGAGCCGTGAGACGGTACCCACGGCGCCCTGCACCGGCTTAGTGCAGGAAATCGAGCACGGCCTTCATGAACTCAGCGGGGTATTCCACGTTCGACAAGTGGACCGCGGGCAGCACGACGAGCTTCGCGCCGGGCACCGCGGCCGCGATCAGCTCGCTATGGCTCGCCGCCGTCACCGTGTCGTGCTCGCCGGCGATCACCAGCGTCGGCCGGGAGATCAGCGCGATGGTGCGGCGAAGATCGGCATCACGAACCGCCGCGAACAGGCCGGCCAGGCCTTGCCGGTCGATCGCAAGCAGCATAGCGCGGAATTCCTCAATGACGGGTTCGTTGGCCGCCACCATGTCCGCCGGGAACCAGTTGTTGAGAAACACTTCGGCCGTTTCCGACATGTCCGGCGCCTGCCGCACGACGGCAATCCGCTCGTCGAAATAACTTGCTGGCGAAAGGTGAGACGAGGTGTTGCTCAGAATCAGCCGGTCGATCCGCTCGGGCGCATGAACGCCAAGCCACTGCCCGACGAAACCGCCGAGCGACAGGCCGAGAAAATGCACGCGCCCGAGGCCGAGCGCATCGATGAGTTCGATCACGTCGCGGCCAAGCCGGTCGAGGGAATAGGCGCCGACTGGCGCGCTCGACCCGCCATGACCACGAAAGTCGTAGCGCAGAACGCGGAAATGCCTGGACAGTTCGCCGACCTGCCCATCCCACATATGCAGCGTGGTGGCGATGGAGTTGGACAGCACCAGCACCGGCTTTCCGGCGTCGCCGTCGAAGCGATAGGCGATGCGCGTGCCGTCGCCGACAGTCACGAAATTCAGCTCGCTCATGTTGAAGATCCTCTTGGAACGTTGAATGAGGCAAAGCGTAGCCGTGGTCGGGCTTTAGTGATATTACAAAGATAGGACAATCTCTGTAATCAAAGCTGACATGGCCGAGTTCACCTTGCACGATCTTCAGTGCTTCGAAGCCGTGATCCGCACCGGCGGCTTTCAGCCGGCCGCGGCCATGCTGCACCGCTCGCACCCGGCGGTGTTCGCCGCTGTCGCCAAGCTCGAACGGCAGCTCGATCTGGTTCTTCTTGACCGCAGCGGCTATCGCGTTCGTGCGACGGAAGCGGGGCTGTCGTTCCAGCGGCGCGCGCAGCAGCTGCTGCGCGAACTGGACGGCCTGCGCGTCCATGCCGCCCAGCTTTCGATGGGCGAGGAAAGCGAAATCCATGTCGTGATCGGCGACCTCTGCCCGCGCCCGCGGGTGCTGGGCATGCTCGGACGGTTCTTCGCCCAATGCCCCGGCACCCGGCTGCATCTCCATTTCGAAGCCGTCGGCGGCCCGTCGGAGCGTCTTTTCGACGACAAAGCCGATCTGATCCTGCACTGGATCGACAAGGGCGACGCACGGATCGAATGGATCGACCTCAGCAAGGTGCCCTTCATTCCCGTGGTGGCGCCGGGCTTCCTGCCCGAGTGCATCGAACGACCGATCACACTGGAGAAGATGCAGGCATTCACCCAATGCGTGATGCGCGACACCGCCCTGCATTCACCACGACAGGACTACTTCGTGGTCGAAGGCGCGCCGCAATGTCTGGTCCCCGATCAAGCCATGAAGAAGGAAATCATCCTCCAAGGCCTCGGCTGGGGCCACCTGCCGCATTTCCTGATCGCGGAAGAGCTGCGCGACGGGCAGCTCCTGTCCATTGCCGGCAGTCATCTGCCGGGCCGCACCGACGACTTGGTCGTGGCGCGCCGCCGCGACCGGCCGCACGGGCCGGTCGCCCACCGTCTGTGGAACCATATCCAGCAGGAAGCGCCGGCTTTGCGCCGTGCGTTGGAGCCTGGGAAATCAACCCAATAGCAAGCTACGGCTTTGCCGTGAGTGGCCGTGTTGGACGCCTGCCGACGCGCGGGTAAAAGCCCTACTGCAGCAGCCCCTTGACGATGCCGCTTGCCTTGCCGAAATCCATCTGGCCGGCATATTTCTGCTTGAGCGCGGCGATCACCTTGCCCATGTCCTTCTGGCTGGCCGCACCGGTGGCGGCAATCGCCTCGCGCGCCGCCGCCGTGACCGCCGCATCGTCAAGCTGCGTCGGCAGGAAGCCGCGGATGATCTCCATCTCGCCGCGCTCCTGAGCCGCCAGTTCCGGCCGCTTGCCGTCCTCGAAGGCCTTGGCCGATTCCTCGCGCTGCTTCACCATCTTGGCCAGGATCTGCAGGATTTCCTCGTCGCTGGCAGGGTCCTTGCCGGCACCGCGATTGGCGATGTCGCGATCGTGGATGGCGGCCTGGATCAGCCGCAATGTCGGCAGCCGGTGCTTGTCCTGCGCCTTCATCGCGGTCTTCAGGGATTCGGCGATTTTCGCGCGCATTGATCTCTCTCCTTCGGTCGGCGCGGACAATAGCGCCGGGGACAGGCCAACGCAAACCCTCATATGCCAGGGCAAGCCTATGATATTCCTCAATGAAATAAATCGCGGCGGCGTTTCGCATGATCATTGACCGCCCTGCCCCCTTCCCCTATGTACTGGGCCTTGCATGAACTGAAGCTTGACTGCGTGGAGGCTGCGAAATCGCTGCTTCGCGCCCTTTGCCGCGCAGATGGCCCGCCGGGCTCGTTGCAGCGCGGCCTGATAGGAGTGCCGCCATGGCCGAGATGACGCCCGCGCTGACCCCACCCTGGGCCACTGAAAAGCCGACCGCCCTTCTGGTGCTGGCAGACGGCACCGTCATCGAGGGTCGCGGCCTCGGCGCCACCGGCTCGGCGGTGGCCGAAGTCTGCTTCAACACGGCACTCACCGGCTACCAGGAAATCCTCACCGACCCTTCCTATGCCGGCCAGATCGTCACCTTCACCTTCCCGCATATCGGCAACATCGGCACCAATGGCGAGGACATCGAAGACCTCAACCCGGCCGCCCGCGCCGGCGCCGTCGGCGCCGTGTTCAAGGCCAATGTCACCAACCCGTCCAATTACCGCGCCGCCGGCGATCTCGATCAATGGCTGAAGAAGCGCGGCATCGTCGCGCTCTCGGGCATCGACACCCGCGCGCTCACCGCGCTGATCCGCGAAAAAGGCATGGCCAACGCCGTCATCGCGCACGCGCCCGACGGCGTCTTCGACCTCGCCGACCTGAAGCGGCGCGCCGCCGCATGGTCGGGCCTGATCGGGCTCGATCTCGCCAAGGAGGTCACGTCGGGCCAGTCCTCGGTCTGGCGCGAGACGCCCTGGGTCTGGAACGAAGGCTTTGGCGAGCAGGACGAGCCTTCGTTGCACGTCGTGGCCATCGACTACGGCGTCAAGCGCAACATATTGCGCCTGCTCGCCGGCCTCGGCGCCAAGGTGACGGTGGTTCCGGCCAGCACCGGTTCGGAGGAAATCCTCGCCATGCAGCCCGACGGCATCTTCCTCTCCAATGGCCCCGGCGATCCGGAAGCCACGGGCGACTATGCCGTGCCGGTCATCCAGGACCTGCTCAAGACCGACATCCCCGTGTTCGGCATCTGCCTCGGCCATCAGATGCTGGCGCTGGCGCTGGGCGGTAAGACCGCCAAGATGCATCAGGGCCATCACGGCGCCAACCACCCGGTCAAGGATCACACAACCGGCAAGGTCGAGATCGTCTCGATGAACCATGGCTTTGCCGTCGATGCCGACTCGCTGCCCGCGGGTGTCGAGGAAACCCATGTCTCGCTGTTCGACGGCTCGAATTGCGGCATCGCGCTCACCGGCCGTCCGGTATTTTCCGTCCAGCACCACCCCGAGGCTTCGCCCGGCCCGCAGGATTCGCACTATCTGTTCCGCCGCTTCGTCAACCTGATCCGCCAGAAGCGCGGTGAGGAATTGCTGGCCGAGCGGGCCTGATCCCGCAAAATCGGCGGCTGCGATAATATCGCTTAACAAAGAGCGATATTTATGCGATATTTGTACTCGTGAAGACGATCGTTCTTTCGGCACCGGCGGCTCGCGATCTCGACAACCTGCCGGCTGATGTCCGCGAGCAGGTTTCCGAGGGTTTGATCGCTTACGCGGCCAGCGGCCGTGGAGATGTAAAGCGCCTTTCCGGCAGGGACGGCTATAGGCTCCGGATTGGCCGCTACCGCGTCATATTCGATGAAGATCGCACCACGATCCTTGCGATCTATATCGGCAAGCGTGAAACGACGACCTACAGCAGGCCATGGGACAGGACATCATGAACGCCCCTCAAATCATAAGGACCTCGACCGGCGAAGAACTGGTCGTTATCCCGAAGGCGGATTACGAGGCATTGCTGCATGCGGCCGAAGAAGCCCAGGAAGACGCTGCGGATGTGGCTATCTACGATGAGCGGAAGTCTGAGTTCAAAGCTGAAAAGGCCCTGCCCGCCGAGGTGACCATGGATATTTTGCGAGGTTCCAGCCGCCTCAAGGCGCTGCGCAACTGGCGCAAGCTGACGCAAGCCGACCTGGCGCGGACCATTGGGGTCAGTCAGGGCTTCCTGTCGGACATTGAATCCAATCGCCGCAAACCCTCCGCGCAAACCAGCACGATGCTGGCAAAGGCGTTGGATGTCCCCGGCGAATGGATTGAAGCCTGATCCCCAACCTCACGCCACCGGCCGGCCTTCGCTGGCTTCCAGGATAGTGAACCATTGCTGGCGGTCGAGCACGATATTCAGTGCTTTGGCCATGGAAGCCAGACGTTCCGGCTTCATCGAACCGAGCACCGGCGTCCGGGCGCACGCCACCATCCAGCAGGCGCCACGCGCCAAAGACCAGGCGCGACAGCGACAGCCCGTCACTGGTCAGCGCGATGCGGCCGTCATGGCTCATGCCTGTGCTCCGTCTTCAGCCACATCGGCGGCGGCGTTTCCGATTGTCGCCGGTCTCGTCACCTTGGTGACGAAGACGATGACCGCCAGCACCAGGAAGCACGCGCCGACCAGATAGGGCGCGCCGCCGAAGGTGACGGGCGCGCTGGGTCCGGTGAACCAGGAAAAGATCGCGGTATAGAGCAGCGGCGTGATGATCGAGGTGATCGAGAAGATCGAGGTCATCGCGCCCTGCAGCTCGCCTTGTGCCGAAGGCGGCACCTTGGCGGCGGCGAGGCTTCTCAGCGGCGGATCGGCCAGCGCCTCCAGGCAACCGACGACGATCAC
>NZ_RZSJ01000364.1:0-6178 GCF_003998025.1 Mesorhizobium sp. M8A.F.Ca.ET.021.01.1.1 | reverse complement strand
GCCAGGCGTTCAGGAACCTGTTCAACGGCCCCAGTGCCGGAAGCGGCGCTGGCCATGGCGTGGCCGTCTACGACATCAGCGCCAAGACCGTCTACATGCCGGACGGCCAGCGGCTCGAAGCGCATTCCGGCCTCGGCGCCATGGTTGACCAGCCGCGCTATGTCCACGTGAAGGACCGTGGTCCGACGCCGCCCGACACCTACAATCTGTCGCTGCGCGAATCCCGCTTCCACGGCGTCGAGGCGATCCGCCTGACACCGACGAGCGGCGGCAACAAATACAACCGCAACGGCCTCCTCGCGCATACCTACATGCTGCGCGGCGGCCGCGCCGAATCCAATGGCTGCGTCGTCTTCCGGGACTATGCCCGCTTCCTCGCCGCCTTCAAGAAGGGCAGGGTTACACGCCTCGTCGTGGTGGATCGCCTGAAGGGATCGGCGACCCGGGTCGCGTCGAACGGAAGCGGCGCTTGAGATAAGGCGGAACCCACCGCCACCTCCTGACAGCCTTCTGTCAGGAGCATGACGCGCCCGCCGGCCAGCCTTCATCGCGCTCTTTCCATTTTCGCCAAGACCTCCCATATTCGGGACATGGCCAAATCCCCCGACAAAAGAACGCCGCCGACGGCGGATGACGACCGCGCCGCGCCGAAGCGGCGCAGCCCGCTGACCGATTTCCTCGACGCGTCCGAGCCGCTGCACAAGGGCGGCTTCGCCGAGATGCCGCAGGCTGAGCTGACGGGCACGCCGCTGACCGGTTCGATCGCGGATTGGGCCGAGCAGATCGAACAGGAGGCTGAACGGGAAGGCCGCGCCGCGGGCAAAGGCGGCGGCGCCAAGTCGCCGAAGAAGATTCCAGAGCGCTCCGCGGCGCCGGGCCGCACCGCGCGCGGCACCTCGATGGGCGGCGCCGCGTCGGCCCGCGAACGCACGGCGGCCGGCCTCAATCCGGTCGCCGGGCTCGACATCTCGCTGGAAGAAGCCGAGACGATGTCGTCCAGTGGCGTCACCGCCACCGTGGCCGCGCTCTCGGCTCTGATCGAATCCGGCAATCCGCTGCACAAGGACGGCGTGCTGTGGACGCCGCACCGCCCTGCCCGGCCGGAGAAATCCGAAGGCGGCATCGCCATCAAGATGGTGTCGGACTTCGAACCGGCGGGCGACCAGCCGACCGCCATCAAGGATCTGGTCGAAGGCGTCGACAACAACGACCGCACGCAGGTGCTGCTCGGCGTCACCGGCTCCGGCAAAACCTTCACCATGGCCAAGGTGATCGAGGAGACGCAGCGCCCTGCCTTGATCCTGGCCCCCAACAAGACGCTGGCCGCGCAGCTCTATTCAGAGTTCAAGAAATTCTTCCCCGACAATGCGGTGGAGTATTTCGTCTCCTACTACGACTATTACCAGCCGGAAGCCTACGTTCCGCGCACCGACACCTTCATCGAGAAGGAATCCTCGATCAACGAGCAGATCGACCGCATGCGCCATTCGGCGACGCGTTCGCTGCTCGAGCGCGACGACGTCATCATCGTCGCCTCGGTGTCCTGCATCTACGGTATCGGGTCGGTCGAGACCTATACGGCGATGACCTTCCAGATGCAGATCGGCGACCGGCTCGACCAGCGCGCCCTGCTCGCCGACCTCGTCGCCCAGCAGTACAAGCGCCAGGACATCAATTTCGTGCGCGGCTCGTTCCGCGTGCGCGGCGACACGATCGAAATCTTCCCGGCCCACCTGGAAGACCGCGCCTGGCGCATCTCGATGTTCGGCGACGAGATCGAGGCGATCACCGAATTCGACCCGCTGACGGGCCAGAAGACCGGCGAACTGAAGAGCGTCAAGATCTACGCCAACTCGCACTATGTGACGCCGCGCCCAACGCTGAATCAGGCGATCAAGTCGATCAAGGAAGAGCTCAAGCACCGTCTGGTGGAACTGGAGCGCGCCGGCCGTCTGCTGGAAGCGCAGCGGCTGGAACAGCGCTGCCGCTTCGACCTGGAGATGCTGGAAGCCACCGGCTCCTGCGCCGGCATCGAGAACTATTCGCGCTATCTCACCGGCCGCCAGCCCGGCGATCCGCCGCCGACTTTGTTCGAATACATTCCCGACAACGCACTGGTCTTCATCGACGAAAGCCACGTCACCGTGCCGCAGATCGGCGGCATGTATCGCGGCGACTTCAGGCGCAAGGCGACGCTGGCCGAATACGGCTTCCGCTTGCCCTCCTGCATGGACAACCGGCCGCTGCGCTTCGAGGAATGGGACGCCATGCGGCCGCTCTCGGTTGCCGTTTCGGCGACGCCGGGCGGCTGGGAAATGGAACAGGCCGGCGGCGTCTTCGCCGAGCAGGTCATCCGGCCGACCGGGCTGATCGATCCGCCCGTCGAAGTGCGCCCGGCGAAAAGCCAGGTCGACGACGTCGTCGGCGAGATCCGCGAGACGACGGCCGCCGGCTATCGGACGCTGGTCACCGTGCTGACCAAGCGCATGGCCGAGGACCTGACCGAATACCTGCACGAGCAGGGCGTGCGCGTTCGTTACATGCATTCCGACATCGACACGCTGGAGCGCATCGAGATCCTACGCGATCTGCGGCTTGGCGCCTTCGACGTGCTGGTCGGCATCAACCTTTTGCGCGAAGGTCTCGACATTCCAGAATGCGGCTTCGTCGCCATCCTCGACGCCGACAAGGAAGGTTTTCTGCGTTCGGAGACATCGCTGATCCAGACCATCGGGCGCGCTGCCCGCAATGTCGACGGCAAGGTCATCCTCTACGCCGACCAGGTCACCGGCTCGATGGAACGGGCGATGGCCGAGACAAACCGTCGCCGCGAAAAGCAGATGGAGTGGAACGCCGCCAACGGCATCACGCCGGAATCGGTCAAGTCTCGGATCTCCGACATTCTCGACTCGGTCTACGAGAAGGACCATGTCCGCGCCGATATCTCGCAGTTCACCGACGGCGCCGGCGCCATGATGGGCAACAATTTCAAAGCCCATCTCGACGCGCTGGACAAGCAGATGCGCGACGCCGCCGCCAATCTCGACTTCGAGAAGGCGGCCCGCATCCGCGACGAGATCAAGCGGCTGCGCGAGATGGAACTGTCGATCTCCGACGATCCGCTGGCGCGCGAGGTGGAAGGCCAAAGTCCGGCCTCGGGCCGCGAAAAAGGCAAGCACAACAAGGGCGTGGCCAAGCATCGTACGGCTGAGGAACAGGAGCGGTTCCGCAAGCTCGACCAGGCACGTGCCGCCGAAGAGGCGGCCAAGGCCGCCCGGCCCAACCTCTTCCGCAAGCCCGATCTCGACGAGATGGGCGCCGACGGCGCCGTACCGGTGAAGAAGCCGCTGTTCGCCAAGCCGTCGCTGGACGATATGGGCCCCGGTACCGACATGCCGACCCCGTCAGGCGCGGTGTCGCGCTCGCTGTTCAAGAAGCAGTCGGCCGAAGAGGCGCACGGCTCCGATTTCGGCATCCCGGGCGACGCGACCAAACCGCTGTTCAAGAAGAACTCACTCGACGAAATGACCGTGCGGCGCACGGAGACGCCGATCGAAGGCGAGAAGCCGGTCAAGCGCGAGCGCACCGGCATCGGCTCCTACGAGGACCCAGGCGACGCCCGCCGCGAAAAGCGCCGGCCTGGCAAGACAGGCAGACCGGGAAAGTAGCGATCCTTCGCGCCCCCTCTGTCCTGCCGGACATCTCCCCCACGAGGAGATCGGATATCATCTTTGCTTTCGCCAATCTCCAACGTCGCGCAATGAGCGAGGCGCACAAGCTGCCAATCTCCCTCCTTGTGGGGGAGATGTCCGGCAGGAGGGGGGCGCTGTCCCTCCAACATAGATCAGCTCTTCTTGGCACCTTGCCAGTCATGGGACGAACCTATACGGGCCTTGGCATTGGCTCCTTCGCTCGGAAACCAAACTCCCGCACGGCCCACCCCCATGAAACCCAGAGACATCGCCGCCTACATCTTCCTGGCCGTCACGTGGGGCCTGTCCTTTCTGGTCCTGCTCAAGGTGGTGCACGCATTCGGCTGGGTCGGCGCGGTCACCTTGCGCGCGCTGATTGCCGGCAGCACGCTCTTTCTGCTTGCCGCCGCGACGCGGCGACGGCTGGATTTCAGCGCCGGCTGGCGGCACTTCGCGGTGGTCGGCGCGACGACCGTCGCCGCTCAGCTGATCGGCCTTTCCTATGCCACGCCGCGCATCGGCACGGCCATGGCGGCTATCCTGGTTGCCGCGATCCCGCTGTTCTCGATGATCATCGGCCAGCTCTGGGGGCTTGAGCGCATCACTGTTCGTGGCCTGGGCGGGCTGCTGCTCGGCGCTGCCGGCATTGTCGTCCTGGTCGGCTTCCCCGCCGTTCCGGTCACCGCATCCTTTGCGACCGGCTGCGCCGCCTCGCTGTTCAGTTCGTTCTCGGCCGCCTTCGGCAGCAATTACGCCAATCGCCATCTGCGCTCGGCCGGCTCGCTGGAACTCACCAGCGCCGCCTTCCTGTTCGGTGGGCTGATGACGCTGCCGCTGCTGCTCGTCGTGCCGGTGCCGGCCATTCCGCGCCCCGTCGACTTCCTTTACCTGGCGATCCTGGCCTGCGTCATGAGCGCATTGACCTATGTCGTCTATTTCCGGCTGGTGGCCTCAATCGGTGCAACCAGGACGATCAGCGTCGAATTCGCCGTGACCACGATCGCCGTGCTGACCGGAACGATCCTGCTCGGCGAGTCGCTGACCGTCATCCAAGGCTTCGGCGCGGTGGCGATCATCTGCGGCTGCATCCTGGTGCTGGACCCCTTCCCGCGCCGCGCGAAAGCGGTGGCCTTGCCATCAGCCCCGCCTTTGGTGTAGCCAGTCGTCACACTCGAACGTCTCGAAAGGAGGGCTCACGTGTTTACGTTTTTTCGTCACCATCGTCAGCGTGGCCCGATTTCTGCCCTGCGAGCTAGCTTGCAGGGCTGACCAGGGACGGTCCGGGTTTTTTTCCCGCTTCGATTTTTTGGTCTGCCCTTCGTGGTGTGCAACGCCTGGCCTGATAGCCGGCACGCGCACCGTCAAAGTGCATTGACCCGGACTTTCCGGACAGACCAGAGAAATCGAAAATGGCCCTGATCAGCCTCAAATCCCTCGGCGTCACCATGAGTGCGCCGCTCTTCTCCAATCTCGACCTCAGCATCGGCACTGGCGACCGGCTCGGCATCGTTGCCGCCAACGGCCGCGGCAAGTCGACCTTGTTGAAATGCCTGGCCGGCGAGCTGGAGCCGACGACGGGCGACATCACCCGCACGCGCGGCCTGCGCGTCGGCCATGTCGAACAGTCCGTTGCCCCTGCCCTGCTCGGCAGTACTTTTTACCAGGTGGTGGCGGATGCCTTGCCACCGGAGCAGACCGACAGCGAGATGTGGCGCGTCGACGTGGTCCTCGATTCGCTCGACGTGCCCGAGCCAATGCGCGAGCGGGAGATGCGGGCGCTGAGCGGCGGCTGGCAGCGGCTGGCGCTGATCGCCCGCGTTTGGGTCACCGATCCCGACGTGCTGCTGCTCGACGAGCCGACCAACCATCTCGACCTCGCCCGCATCAGCCAGTTGGAAACCTGGCTCAACGCGCTGCCGCGCGACGTGCCCGTCATCATCGCCAGCCATGACCGCGCCTTCCTCGACGCCACCACCAACCGCACGCTGTTCCTGCGTCCGGAACAGTCGCCGGTGTTTTCGCTACCCTACTCACGGGCCCGGGAAGCGCTGGACGAGGTCGACGCCTCGACCGAGCGAAAATTCCAGCGCGACATGAAAGTGGCGCAGCAATTGCGCCGGCAGGCGGCCAAGCTCAACAATCTCGGCATCAATTCGGGCAGCGACCTGCTGACGGTCAAGACCAAGCAGCTCAACCAGCGCGCGGAAAAGCTCGAAGAGGCAGCCAATCCGGCGCATCGCGAAAAATCGGCGGGCGCGATCAAACTCGCCAATCGCGGCACGCACGCGAAGGTGCTGATCACGCTCGACGACGCGGCGGTGGAAACGCCCGACGGCACGCTGCTGTTCAGGACCGGCAAGCGCCACATCTGCCAGGGCGACCGCATCGTGCTGCTCGGCCGCAACGGCGTCGGCAAGTCGCGCTTCGTCACCTTGATCCGCAACGCCATCCTCGATCAGGATGCGGTGCGCAATGTGAAGGTGACG
>NZ_RZSJ01000363.1:0-6179 GCF_003998025.1 Mesorhizobium sp. M8A.F.Ca.ET.021.01.1.1 | reverse complement strand
CCCCCAGGGGCCCTGGTTGTTACCGCCGCCACCCCACGGGCCGCCGCCTCCGCCACCTTTGTCGTTCCAGGGCATGAATGTCCTTTCGCTTGGAATTCCCTCAAGCGCCGCGGTTACGGCGCAAATCCAGTGTCGTTCTTCTATAGGGACGCCAGGGCGCGCTTTCAACGCGACGCCCGCCGACTTCATCGGATTTGGGCCGGTAGCGACCCTTTGTCGTCCTACAATCGCGCTTTTGTCTTCAAACTATCTCGCGGCGGCGCTCGTAAACCGTATAGCGCGTCGCATGACTGTCCTTTTCTCCTGATGGAACCTCCTGCGAACTGACCACGTGCCATGTATCGGGGTCGATCGGCGGGAAATGCGCATCGCCGTCGACGGCGGCCAGAACATGGGTGACGTGCAGACGGTCGGCCAGCGGCAGCGCCTGGGCATAGATCTCGCCGCCGCCGATGACGCAGACCTCGTCGACGCCGCTCATGCAGCGGCCGCGCACGGTCGCCAGCTGGATCGCGGCTTCCAGCGTATGCGCCACCTCGACGCCCTCGGCGCGCCAGGCCTTGTCGCGGGTGACCACGATGTTCAGCCTGCCCGGCAGCGGGCGGCCGATGCCTTCATAGGTCTTGCGGCCCATGATGATGGGCTTGCCCATCGTGTCTGCCTTGAAGCGCTTGAGGTCGGTGGAGAGCCGCCAGGGCAACCCGCCTTCCCGCCCGATCACACCGTTCTCGGCAATGGCGACGTAGATCGTGACATGCATCAGTTTGCGTCCCCGCCATTGCTGTCCGACGGTTCGAGCAGGAGGATATCGATATCATGCTCGGGATAGAAATCCTTCGCTGTCATTTCGAAGCTCGTCGGCCCGACCTTTTTGACATTGTCGCCGCAGAACGAGACCAGGGCTTTCGGATTGCCCTTGTCGACGGTCAGCTTGAACTTGCCGATGGTGCCCGCCGCCCAGTTGCCGCCGGTGGTCAGGATATAGGCGATGCGGCTTTCGTAGAATTTGGGATAGCCGTCCGGATTGTCCTTCGCCGCCCTGCGCACCGCATTCTCGAATGTGCCGTCCATGCAGTAGCGGGTCTTGTAGGCGGCGTATGAGCCCTGGAACTGGCCCTCATTGAAAAAGCTGACCGACGACGTGCCGCCGACGCTAGGCTTGTAGCGGTGCGAGACGTGAACGTCCTTGTTGGCCGGAAAGGTCGAGCGCCACCAATAGGTCGAGCGCAATTGCCAGAACGGCGCATAGCCGGGTTTTTGGCCGCCACTGTCGTCAACAGTGTCCTCGATGATGATGCCGCGGTTGACCCAGTCGTCGGCCACCGCTTGCGGAAGCTTCGCCAGTGCCGCCTTGGCGGCATCGCCGAACGGGTTGAACGGCACGTTCTGGGCCTTCAAATCGGCGCCGACGTCGATGCCGAGAGCGAACACCTTCTGCTCGAGTTGCGGCTTTGCCGGCACGCCGTCGATCGTCACCTCGAAGCCGAGGAAATTGTCGCTCTGGTTTTCCGGGATCGCCGGCATCTCCTCGGGATCGCCTGAAATGTCGGGCATCGGGAAGGCGACGATCGCCTCGACATCCTTGTCGGTGTTGTTGTGGAAGACGTAGTCGACCGTCACCTTTTGCGGCGAGATGAAGAGGTCCTCGCTTTGCATCGCCACGGCATCGCTGCGCGACAGGATCAGGCCGCCGGTGCCAAGTTCGGCAACCGAGTCGTTGGCCAATGCAGGCGCCGCCGACAGGGCCAGCGCGGTGGTCAAGATATATCGCAGCATGAAAGCCCCCTCGGCGAGAATGCCCTCATGACCCTAGCCGTTTCAATGCGGCGTTTCAAAGCCCTTCCGCGTCCAGGGCATGCGTGACCGGCTGGACACGCATGCGGTCTGGACACGCATGCGGTCTGGACACGCACGCGCGGTCTGGACTAACAGGTTCCGATCGGGCAGGAGTTCGCGCCATGCGCAAGCTTCTCGTCATCGGCATCGGCGCCGGCAATCCCGACCACATGACGGTTCAGGCCATATCGGGCCTGAACCGGGCGGACGTCCTGTTTATTCCCGACAAGGGCGCCGACAAGACAGAGCTCGCCGACCTGCGGCGCGGCATCTGCGACCGCTTCGTCACCAACCCGACCTCACGCCGGGTCGAGTTCGACGTGCCGGTGCGCGCCGAACCAACGTCTTCCTATCGCTCGACCGTCGACGACTGGCATGAGGCGATCGCCGTCATCTACGAGGGACTGATCCGCGACGAGATCGCCGGGGATGGCTGCGGCGCCTTCCTGATCTGGGGTGATCCCTCGCTCTACGACAGCGCATTGCGCATCCTCGAGCGCGTGCGCCTGAGGGGCAATGTCGCCTTCGAACTGGAAGTCATCCCCGGCATAACAGCCATCCAGGCGCTGGCCGCCAGTCACAAAACGGCGCTGAACCGCATCGGCGATCCCGTGCTGATCACCACCGGCCGCCGCCTGACCGAGGAAGGCATGCCGGACAATGCCGGCAGCGCCGTCGTCATGCTCGACGGCAAATGCGCCTTCAACACGCTGGCCGACCAGGATCTTTTCATCCAATGGGGCGCCTATCTCGGCACACCGGACGAGATCATCATCTCCGGCCGCCTCGGTGATGTCGGCGCGGAGATCGAAAAGCGCCGCGACGAAGCGCGTAGGGAAAAGGGCTGGATCATGGACACGTATTTGCTGCGGAAGCAGGAGTGGTGAGTAGTGAAGCTGTCCTAATCCCTACTGACTACTGACTATCCCCCTACCCCGCTTCGATCTCCGCCTGCAGCGCATCCATATGCGTCGCCGCTGCGGCGGACGCCGCGCGCTCGATGGCGCGAAAGCGGCTGACCACCGCCAGGCCGACCGTCGTCAGCTGCGCGCCGCCGCCCTTGCGGCCCCCGGTCTGCGCCGAGACCAGCGGCTTGCCGAACACCCGGTTCATGTCCTCGACCAGATCCCAGGCGTGCTTGTAGGACATCTCCATGCCGCGCGCGGCGGCCGAGATCGATCCGAACGTGGCGATGTGCTCCAGAAGCTCGATCTTGCCAGGACCGATCCGTCCATCCGGATCGAGATTTATCCGCAAGCTCAGCGACGGCATTTTTGCTCCTCCACGATCGCTTCAGCTTCAGCGACCGTTATTCCAAAACAATATATCGGCGATCACCACCCCTGTCAGCCGTCGGCTTCGAGCGGCAAGCCGGCGCCGGTGTTCGCCCGGTCGAAGCTCACCGTCTTGACCACCGCGAGAACCTTGCCGCCGGGACGCAGCTTCAGTGCCTGCCGCGACTGTTCGGTGATGCGGGCGAGCACCGTTGCGCCATTGCAGTCGATGCCGACTTCGACCGTCGGCCCCTCGCCCGGGCTGATCGCGACAATCGTGCCGGGCAGGATGTTGAGCGCGCTGAGGCCCGTCGGTTTCTCCGTGGCGACCATCACGTCGCGAGCGCGAATGCGGATACGCACGGAAGCCCCAGGCTTCATTTCAAGGCGCGGCACGCGGATCTCGCCGGCGGCCGAGCCGAGCACTGTCATGCCGAAAGTCTCGTCGTGACGCAGTACCTTCGTGTCCAGCACGGCGCCACCCTCGCCGCGCTCTTCGGCCGGCAACAGGTCAAGCCTTTGCATGACGGCCTCGGTCGGGCCGCTGGCGGTGACCTTGCCCTGCGCCAGCATCACCACGTCGCTGGCCAGCCGCGCCACCTCGGCGACCGAATGGCTGACATAGACGATCGGGATCTTCGTTTCGTCGCGCAGCCGTTCGATATAGGGCAGGATCTCGGCCTTGCGCGCTTCGTCGAGCGAGGCCAGCGGCTCGTCCATGAGCAGCAGCTTCGGGCTGGCAAGCAGCGCCCGGCCGATCGCCACGCGCTGTTTCTCGCCGCCCGAGAGCTTTGCCGGTCGCCGCCCGAGCAACGGGCCGATGCCGAGCAGTTCGACGACACTGTCCATATCCGCGTAGCGTTCCGCCGCCGGCGTGAACCAACGGCCATAGCGCAGATTGCTCATCACGCTCATATGCGGAAACAGGCGCGCATCCTGGAACACCATGCCGATACGGCGCTTGTGCCTTGGCACGAAAATGCCGGCACCGGTGTCGACCAGAACGCGGCCGTCGATCTCGATGCGCCCCTTGTCCGGCCGGATCAGCCCAGCGATCATGTTGATCAGCGTCGTCTTGCCGGAGCCCGACGGCCCGAACAGCGCCGTCAGCCGCCCGGCGCTCTCGAAGCGGGCATCGATGGCGAAATCGCCAAGCCGGTGGCTGATGTCGACAAGGACGCTCATTCGATGTCCATCCGCCGCCCGACGCGCCGCGCCAGCACTTCAGAGGCGACCAGCGCCGCCATCGAGATGACGATGGAAATCAGCGTCAGCCGCAGCGCCCCTTCATCGCCGCCCGGCACCTGGGTAAAGGTGTAGATCGCCGATGGCAGCGTCTGCGTCTCGCCAGGAATGTTGGAGACAAAAGTGATCGTCGCGCCGAACTCGCCCATCGCCTTGGCGAAGGAAAGGATGGCGCCGGCGATCAGCCCGGGCAGGATCAGCGGCAGCGTGATTGTGCCGAACACCCACACGGGGTTGGCGCCGAGCGTCCCCGCGGCCGCCTCCATCTTGCGGTCCACTGCCTCGATCGATAGGCGGATCGCCCGCACCATCAGAGGGAAGCCCATGACGCCGCAGGCAAGGGCGGCACCCGTCCAGCGAAACGAGAAGACGATGCCGAGATGTTCGGCCAGGAATGCGCCGGCCGGGCCGCGCCTTCCGAAAGTCAAAAGCAAGAGATAACCGGTCACCACGGGTGGCAGGATCAGCGGCAGATGCACCAGCCCGTTGAACAGTGTCTTGCCCCAGAATTTCCCCCGGGCAAGCAGCAGCGCTATCGCTATGCCCGGCGGCAAACTCGCGAGCATCGCGACCGTTGCCACCTTGATGGACAGCCGGACCGCATTCCATTCGTCGGGAGTGAGGTCCAGCAGCCAGTTCATCGCGCGGTATCGGGGCCTTTTCGAAGTCAGTTGCTCGGCGTGAGCACGGTGAAGCCCTGTTCCTTGAAGAGCGCGCCGGCCTTGGCGGATTGCAGGCACTTCAGGAAGGCCATCGTATCCTTGTCCTTCGAATCGGTGGTCTGGGCAACCGGATAGATGATCGGCGGATGTGAATCCTCCGGGAAGGTGCCGACCACCTTGACGCCCTTTTCGGCGTACGCGTCGGTGGCATAGACGATACCGAGGGCCGCCTCGCCGGTCGAAACCAGCTTGAGCGCCGCACGGACATTCTCGGCCTGCGCCACCTTGCCCTCGACCGAGGACCAGACGCCGAGCGATTGAAGCGCCGCCTTGCCGTATTTGCCGGCCGGCACGGCCTTGAAGTCGCCCATGGCGAGCTTGCCGTCGCCAACCAGCCTGGCGAGGTCAAAACCCTTCTCGATCCTGGTCTCAACCGTCGAATCCTTCGGCGCCACCAGCACGATCTGGTTGCCGAGCAACTTCACTTCGGTATCGGGCTTGGTCAGCTTCTTGTCGGAGAGATATTTCATCCAGTCGAGATCGGCCGAGATGAAGACGTCGGCCGGTGCCCCGCCCTCGATCTGCTTGGCCAATGCCGAACTCGCGGCATAGGAAACGGTCGCGGCCTCGCCGACATCGGCTTCGCAGGCCTTGTTCACCGCGTCGAGCGCATCCTTGAGGCTCGCCGCCGCAAACACCACGACCTTGTCTTCCGCGTGCGCTGCCGGCATTGCCGCCATCAACGCAGCCGCAAAGCCGGCAATGGCGATCGCCCTCAACCCGAAACCTTTGCGCGTCATCGAAAACTCTCCCTGGGTTCAAAATCCGATCGGCTCGATGCCCGCAGACCGATATATCCGCATGGATATAACAAGGGAAGGCCTAGCCCCACTGAATCGCCATCTTGCCTTGTCAGTGGCGCCGCCTGATTGCTCTGATAAGACGACCGGGGATAAACCGCGAAAGCGAACGCCAATGAAGATCAGCGCCCGTAACGTCCTCAAGGGGACGATCACCGAGATCGTCAAGGGGGCCACCACCTCGCACGTCAGGATTGACATTGGCGGCAGCACCATCGTCACCGCATCGATCACCAACGAAGCCGTCGCCGACCTCAAGCTCGAAAAGGGCAAGCAGGCCTATGCCGTGGTCACGGCCTCGG
>NZ_RZSJ01000362.1:0-6185 GCF_003998025.1 Mesorhizobium sp. M8A.F.Ca.ET.021.01.1.1 | reverse complement strand
TGCATTTGGTATCCCGGCAGCGACAAAAACTTTCCTCTTGACGCCCGAGGCCTGAACGCATATCGCCGTCCGTGGGCCACCCCTCCCCAACGAGGGGCCACTATCTGGAAGGATAGACCACGATGACGACGCATACGAAGCCCGGATTCCGTCCGGTAAATCCCAATTTTTCCTCAGGTCCCTGCGCAAAACGTCCCGGCTGGTCGGTCGAGGCGCTGAAATCCGCTGCGCTCGGCCGCTCCCACCGCGCCAAGATCGGCAAGACCAAGCTCGAACAGGCGATCGAGCTGACGCGCGAAATCCTGCAAGTTCCGGCGGACTATCGCATCGGCATCGTGCCGGCATCGGACACTGGTGCCGTCGAGATGGCGCTGTGGTCGCTGCTCGGCGAACGCGGCGTCGACATGGTCGCCTGGGAAAGCTTTGGCTCCGGCTGGGTGACCGACGTGGTCAAGCAGTTGAAGCTCGCCGATGTGCGCAAGATCGAGGCCGGCTACGGCGAATTGCCGGATCTGGCCAAGATCGATTTCGACCGCGACGTTGTCTTCACCTGGAACGGCACCACGTCGGGCGTGCGCGTGCCGAACGGTGATTTCATCCCAGCCGATCGCAAGGGCCTGACCATCTGCGACGCGACGTCGGCCGCCTTCGCGCAAAGGCTGGACTTCGAGAAGCTCGATGTCGTGACCTTCTCCTGGCAGAAGGTGCTGGGCGGCGAGGGCGCGCATGGCATGCTGATCCTGTCGCCACGTGCCGTCGCGCGGCTGGAGAGCTACAAGCCTTCATGGCCGTTGCCGAAAATCTTCCGCCTGACCTCGGGCGGCAAGCTGATCGAAGGCATCTTCAAGGGCGAAACCATCAACACGCCATCGATGCTTTGCGTCGAGGACTATCTCGATGCGTTGAACTGGGCGAAGTCGATCGGTGGCCTCGATGCGCTGATTGCCAGGGCGGATGCCAATGCCGCCGTGCTCGACCGGTTCGTGGAAAGCTCATCCTGGCTCGGTCATCTCGCCGTCGCGCCGGCGACACGCTCGAACACGTCGGTCTGTCTGTCCTTCAGCGATCCGGATATCGCGGCGCTCGACGCTGACGGGCAGGCGGCGTTCGCCAAGGGGCTTGTCTCGACGCTCGACAAGGAAGGCGTCGCCTACGACATCGGTTCCTACCGCGATGCCCCACCGGGATTGCGCATCTGGTGCGGCGCAACCGTCGAGACCTCCGATCTCGAAGCGCTGCTGCCCTGGCTCGACTGGGCCTTTGCCAGCCAGAAGGCGTCGCTGAAAGCGGCTGCCTGAGGTACTCCGCGGCGGCCCGAGGGCCGCCCGTTCCCGGATCAATCCCATTTTCAAGGAGGCCGCCATGGCGCCCCGCGTTCTCGTTTCCGACAAACTCTCTCCTACCGCCGTGCAGATCTTCAAGGATCGCGGCGTCGAGGTCGACTATCTGCCCGACCTCGGCAAGGACAAGGAAAAGCTGCTTGAAGTGATCGGCCAGTACGACGGCCTCGCCATCCGCTCGGCGACCAAGGTCACCGAGAAGCTGATCAACGCCGCCACCAATCTCAAGGTCATCGGCCGCGCCGGCATCGGCGTCGACAATGTCGATATCCCGGCGGCAAGCCGCAAAGGTATCATCGTGATGAATACGCCCTTCGGCAATTCGATCACGACGGCCGAACACGCCGTGGCGATGATCTTCGCGCTCGCCCGCCAGATACCGGAAGCCAACGCTTCGACCCATGCCGGTAGATGGGAGAAGAACCGCTTCATGGGCGTCGAGATCACCGGCAAGACGCTCGGCGTCATCGGCTGCGGCAACATCGGTTCGATCGTCGCCACACGCGGCGTCGGGCTGAAGATGCATGTCGTCGCCTTCGACCCGTTCCTGTCGGACAAGCGGGCCGAGGAACTCGGCGTCGACAAGGTGGAACTGGACGAACTCTTCGCCCGTGCGGACTTCATCACGCTGCACACGCCGCTGACCGACAAGACTCGCAACATCATCGATGCGGCCGCCATCGCCAAGATGAAGAACGGCGTGCGCATCATAAACTGCGCCCGTGGCGGGCTGGTGGTCGAAGCCGACCTCGTCGCGGCGCTGAAGAGCGGCAAAGTGGCGGGCGCCGGTATCGACGTGTTCGAGGTCGAACCGGCGGAGCAGAATACGCTGTTCGGCATGGAGAACGTGGTGGCGACGCCGCATCTCGGCGCCTCGACGGCGGAAGCGCAGGAGAATGTCGCGCTGCAGGTCGCCGAGCAGATGGCCGACTACCTGATCAAGGGTGCAGTCTCCAACGCCATAAACATGCCGTCGATCACGGCGGAAGAGGCGCCACGGCTGAAGCCGTTCGTCAAGCTCGCCGAAGTGCTCGGCGCCTTCGTCGGCCAGGTGACCGAGGATCCGATCACCGAGGTCGAGATCCTGTTCGACGGCTCGACCGCGACGATGAACACGCGCGCGCTGATCAGCGCTGCCCTGGCCGGGCTGATCAGGCCGCAGGTCGCCGACGTCAACATGGTCTCGGCGCCGATCATGGTGAAAGAGCGCGGCATCATCGTCGCCGAGGTCAAGCGCGACAAATCGGGCGTCTTCGACGGCTATATCAAGCTGACGGTCAAGACCGAGCACAGGACCCGCTCGATCGCCGGCACCTGCTTCTCCGACGGCAAGCCGCGCTTCATCCAGATCAAGGGCATCAACCTCGACGCCGAGGTCGGCCAGCACATGCTCTACACGACCAATGCCGACGCGCCCGGCATCATCGGCCTGCTCGGTACTGTCTGTGGCGAGAATGGCGTCAACATCGCCAACTTCCAGCTTGGCCGCAATCGGCCGGGGGGCGACGCCATCGCCCTGCTCTATCTCGACGCGCCGTTCCCGGAAAAGGTGCTGGAGCAGGTGCGGGGCCACAAGTCGATCGACTCGGCAAAGCGCCTCCAGTTCGACGTGGGCGGGTTCTAGTCGATCCCTCCGCACCCTCAGGGTGATAAGCAAAACCATTACGACGCCCCGTTTGCCGGCATGCATGCGGGGCGTTGCCGTGACCGCTGGAGTAGCCTGGCGGGTTGGGCCGTTGCCGGCGGTAGCACGCTTTGGAAACCCGCCTGATGATACGCTCGTTGCTTCAAGCTGCTACAAGGATATCCTCTTTAGCCATCAGTACATTAGCGCATGACGATAAGAAGATGACTGGCCTAATCTAACGATTTTGTGATCTGCTTGACGATCCCGGTTTCTTTCCGCAGGCTGACACCAAGTGATTGGCATGACTTAAACTTAACTGATTTTGTCATGATTTTGCGCGCTCCTTTCGGCGCGCCTCTATTGTTGTCGGGGTGCCTTCGATGGATCGTCACAATACTGTCCGACTGAGCCGCCGTCTTTTTCTGTCTTCGGTTGCGATGTTTACGGCAACGGCAACATCGGCAAGCTTTGCCCGATCCTTGTCGGGCTCGCTGCCTTGGGCGCCGCTGTCGTCCGATCCGCCGATGCAGGTCGTGTCCGGCGGCTGGCAGTTCTTCACGCCGCAGGAAGCCGCGCTCGTCGAGGCCATCGTCGACCGCCTTGTCCCCGCCGACGATCTCTCGATGGGCGGCAAGGAGGCCGGCTGCGCTGTCTATATAGACCGTCAGTTGACGGGCGCGTTCGGAACGTCGAGCCGGCTCTACACAAAAGGACCGTTCCTGCCGGGGTTGCCCACGCAAGGTTACCAGGGCGAAGCCAATCCCGCCCAGCGTTACCGCATCGGCCTTGCCGCCATCGACGCTTTCCTGAAACAGCGCGACGGCAAGACATTCGCCGAGCTCCAGCCGGCGGACCAGGATGCATTCCTGACCGCCATGGAAGCTGGAAAGGTTGACTTGCCAAACGGCGTCAAGGGTCCTGGTTTCTTCGGGCTTCTGCTGCAGAACACGATGGAAGGGTTCTTTGCCGATCCGGTCTATGGCGGCAACAAGGACATGGTCTCGTGGCGCATGCTTGGTTTCCCCGGCGCTCGCTATGACTACCGGGACCACGTCAGCAAGCACAATCAGCCCTATCCGCGGCCGCCCGTCTCCATCGAAGGCAGCCCGGAATGGCTCGTGAAAAGGAGCTGACCATGACGACGATACTGCCTCGCAAGGATGTCGTGATCGTCGGCCTCGGCTGGACAGGGTCCATCCTTGCGCATGAACTCACCGATCAGGGCCTGGACGTTCTGGCCATCGAGCGTGGTCCCTGGCGCGATACGGCAACCGATTTCAACATCGGCTACGCACAGGACGAGTTGCGCTACAGCGTGCGGCGCGACCTGTTCCTGCAGCCTGCCGTTGAAACGCTGACCATGCGCAACGACCCGTCGCAGACGGCGCTGCCGATGCGCGATTTCGGCTCGTTCCTGCCAGGCAACGGTGTCGGTGGCGCCGGGGTGCACTGGAACGGCCACACCTGGCGGTTCTGGGATTCGGATTTTCAGATCAAGACCAACCTGACCAAGAGGTATGGCGCGGCACGGATCGCCGATCTCCAGGTCGAGGACTGGGGCGTGACCGGCGCCGAGATGGAGCCTTATTACGACCAGTTCGAATATCTGGCGGGCATCTCGGGCAAAGCCGGCAACATCAAGGGGCAGCTACAGGAAGGCGGCAATCCGTTCGAGGATCCGAGGTCGCGGGACTATCCGAACCCGCCGATGGAGATGACCTACGCGCCGACCCTGTTCGCCAATGCCGGCCGGTCCATGGGATTGCACCCGTTCCCGACACCGTCCGCCAACATGTCACGGACCTATGTCAATCCGCTCGGCATCACCATGGGGCAGTGCACCTATTGCGGATTCTGCGAGCGGTTCGGCTGCGCCAACTATTCCAAATCCAGCGCCCAGACCACCATCCTTCCCGTCCTGATGAAGAAGGCCAATTTCGAGGTCCGGACCGACAGCGAGGTGCTGCATGTCGATCTTGCCGCCGGCGGCAAGTCGGCGCGCGGCGTAACCTATGTCGATACGTCGGGACAGGAATTCTTCCAGCCGGCCGATCTCGTGCTTCTGTGCGCCTACGGCCTGCACAATGCCCGGCTGATGATGCTGTCGGGCATCGGCAGGATCTATGATCCCGCTACCGGCGAGGGCACGGTCGGCCGCAACTACTGCTACCAGACCAACGCCGGCGTGCAGGTGTTCTTCGATGACAAGAACTTCAATCCGTTCATTGCCGCGGGCGCGCTCGGTCAGACGATCGACGACTATAATGGCGACGCCTTCGACCACGGCGGGCTCGATTTCGTCGGCGGCGCGGGCATAAACTGCATCCCCACCAATGGACGTCCCATTGGGACCCGGCCGACGCTGCCGGGCACGCCGAAGTGGGGCAGCGCCTGGAAGAAGGCGACCGTCGCGGGCTACAAAAGCACGCTCGGCTTCTCCTCGCAGGGCAGCAGCTACGCGATACGCACCAACTACCTCGACCTCGACCCGACCTACAAGGATCGCTTCGGCCGGCCGCTTATGCGCATGACCTTCGATTTTCCCGACAACGATATCAGGATGTCGAATTACCTCTGCGACCGGATGGAGGAAATTGCCAAGACGCTTGGCGGCAAGCAATACAATGTCGGCCGTCGCAAAAAGGGCTGGGACAGCGTCCCATATCAAAGCACCCACAATACTGGCGGCGCCATCATGGGAACCGACCCGAAGAAGAGCGCGGTCAACACCTTCCTGCAAAGCTGGGATGTGCCCAACGTCTTCGTCATCGGCGCGTCGGCCTTTCCGCAGAATGCCGGCAAGAATCCGACCGGAACGGTCGGCGCGCTCGCCTACCGCGCCGCTGACGGCATCCGCAATCATTATCTTCGCAATCCCGGCGCCCCGTTGGTGCAGGCATGAGGACGCTCGCTGCCGGCGCCGGCGCGGCCCTGCTGGCGATCACGCCTGCACTTGCCGCCGATCAGGCGGACCAGATCATCCGCGGCCAATACCAGGCGGTGCTCGGCGATTGCGCGGGCTGTCATACGAGGCCGGGGGGCAAGCCGCTGGCCGGCGGCCTGCCGCTCGAAACGCCCTTCGGCGCACTGGTGCCGCCCAACATCACGCCCGACCACGAGACGGGCATCGGCAATTGGTCGGAGATCGATTTCCGCAACATGATGAAGACGGGCGTCGGCCACGATGGCGTGCGGCTCTATCCCGCCATGCCGTATCC
>NZ_RZSJ01000361.1:0-6194 GCF_003998025.1 Mesorhizobium sp. M8A.F.Ca.ET.021.01.1.1 | reverse complement strand
CGCCTCGTGCGCTCGACCAGCGCCTCGACGAAACGGTCATAGACGCTGGCCTCGACGAAACAGCGCGAACCGGCGACGCAGGTCTGCCCCGCCGCCGCGAAGACACCGGAGACGACGCCGTTGACGGCATGGTCGATGTCGACATCGCCGAAGACGACATGCGGTGACTTGCCGCCGAGCTCCATCGAGCAGGGAATAAGGTTCTCCGCCGCATTGGCAGCAATCCGACGGCCCGTCGCCGTCGAACCGGTGAAGACGAGTTTTGCAATGCCTGGATGCCGCGTCAGCGCGTCCCCGGCCACGGCGCCGGTGCCGGTGACGACATTGACCACGCCGGCGGGAAAGCCGGCCTCCATGATCAGCTCGGCCAGAGCGAGCGTGGAAGCACTGGCATGCTCGGACGGCTTGACGACGACCGTGTTGCCGAGCGCAAGGCATGGCGCCAGCGTGCCGGTCAGCAGCATCAGCGGCGAGTTCCATGGCGTAATCATGCCGACGACGCCGATCGGCTCGCGCAGGTTGAAGTTGAGCATGTCGAGCTTGTTGACGGGAATCGTGTCGCCAAGCAGCTTGTCGGCCATCCCGGCGAAATAAGTGTAGCTGTCGGGCATGGCGCGCATCTGCGCCCGCATTTCCTTGAGCAGCTTGCCATTGTCACGTGTCTCGATCAGCGCCAGCTCGTCGGCGTGCTCGAGCACCAGCTCCGCCAGCCGGTGCACCAGTCTGCCGCGGTCGGTCTGGGTCATGCGCCGCCAGGCTGGAGCGGCAAAGGCAGCGCGCGCTGCCGCCACGGCCGCGCCGACGTCCTCGGCACCGGCCTCGGCGAACTGATACCAGGGCTTGCCGGTGGTCGGGTCGAAACTGTCGATGTACTGCCCACCTTTCGGCGCCAAGAACGCACCGTTGATGAACAGGTTCTGGCGCGAGCCTTCGAGCGATCCGACCGTCGTTTTCATACTGTCTGTCCTGCGTGGAGCATTATTCGGACGCGGCCTGCGTCCACGATTGCGACTGGCCGTCGATCATGGCGACGCGGCCGCCGTCACCGGTGTCGATGTAGATGCCGAAACGCTTGTCCTGGCGCTCGCGCGCATAGCGGCGCAGCATGGCGCGCAGTTCATGCGTGGCGATCCGCTCATAGGGCAGCGTGTCGACGGAAAAGAAGGCGTGGCCATCCGGCAGCGCGGCTTCAGCGCTCTCACGGCTCAGTTCGGCGCGGTAGATGAGATAACCCGGGTCGCTGTCGGCGACGTCGAACACCGAATAGAGGAAGGTGTTTTCAGGGACGAGGCTCAGCGCATCGCCGCCATCGAGGACGAGCTGGCTGTCGGCCTTGCGGCGCCGCGCCGTCGGCAGCACCCAGCGTCCCTTGCCGTCGCTGCGCAAGAGGATGCGGTTCCCGGCTTCGACCAGATAGCCGATGATCATGTCCTGCGAGGCCAGCCAGCCGGTAGGCAGCGGATCCTTCACGCTGGCGTAACGGCCGCGGCAAAATCCGAGCGGCGCCGATGGGCTGGTGCCGAAAGCCTGGACCTGGCCGATCAGGATGATGTGGTCACCGGCCTCGATGCGGTTGTGAACGGTGCAGTCGAACCATGTCAGGCTGTCGGTGAGGATCGGGGCGCCAGTGTGGGCGCGGTCATGGTTGACCGACTGGAATTTGTCCGCCGCTTTGGACGCGAACACTGAAGAAACATCGACCTGGCCTTCATGCAGGAAATTGACTGCGAAGGACCGTGTTTCGTTGAAGGCGGGAAAGCTCGCCGCCGCCTTGCCGACGCAGACCAGGAGCAATGGCGGCTCAAGCGAGACCGAGGTGAAGGAGTTGGCGGTCATGCCGCGCGGATTGCCGTCGCAGTCGCGCGTGGTGATGACGGTGACGCCGGTGACGAAGGTGCCGAAGGCACGACGCAAGGCGATCGGATCGATCGTCCTTTGTGCCACCGCGTCCGCCATTGCTTTCCTCCTAAGTGTCGGATGGAAAGCTAGGCAGGAGCCGGCCGGCGTTCTTCCTCCGGTCTGTAGGAAAGATGGCGCGGCGTGCTGCTGTTATCCCGAGCAAATGCAGGTGCGACAAGCCTGTGCTTGCGGTGGCTGCCGTGTCGCTACAGGGGTGGCGGGGTCAAGGGAGTCTAGCGGGCTGCCGGCACGCGGCTGTCGATGATGCCGCTGAGACGGATCGCAAGTTCGACCGCGAAGCGCTGTTCGGGCTTGTCGAGACGGATCCCGAACAGTTCCTCGATGCGCGACAGGCGATAGCGCAAGGTGGTGACGTGCAGGCCGATGGCGTCGGCGCAGGCCTGGCTGCGGCAGCCCTCGCGCAGATACGCAAACAGCGTGTCCAGATAGGGCGTGCCGTGCTCGCGGTCGTGCGCGATCAGGGCGCCTACACTGTCCTCGACGAAGCCGCGCACGTCGGGAGCGTCGGCGGCGGCAACCAATATCGGCAGCGGACCGAAATCCTGGCCGGCAAAAACACCGGTGCGGCCGAAGGAACGGCCGATCCGGATCATGCGGCGGCACCGCTCCCAGGCGATCGGATAATCGGCCAGCGCGGCACAGGCCTCGGAGAGCACCACCACCGGCTCGCGCTCGAAATAGCGGCCGAGCTCGGCCGCGATCCTGTGCGGCAATTTCGCGAAGCGCGCGCCGTCCTGCCCGGCATCGGCAGGAACCAGGCAGACAAGCCCATCCTCCACCGCGATTGCCGTGCCGGCAATGCCTGCCTGCTGCAAGAGACGCACGAGCGCATGATGCGGATCGGCAAGGCCGATGGCACCATCCTTCACCTGCTCGGCGAGATCGACGACGATCATCTTCTGCGCAACGGTCAAGTCGAGCCCAAGCCGGCGGGCGCGATTGACGATGTCGGCCTCGTCGCGCCAGCGGCGCTCCGCCACCTCCAGGAAAAGCTCGGTCAACGAACGCGTCTCGAAACGGAAGCGCACGAAGCTGCGCATCATCTGCACGCTGAGCGCGAATTTGGTGCTGTCGAGCAGCATCTGGTCGAGTTGGCCCGATGCCTGCGGCGTCGGAAAAATCATCAGCGCGCCAACCACTTCGGCGTCGATGGTGAGCGGTTCGATGCGCACCGAGAGCTTGAGCTGGCGCTTGCCGTCATCGACAAACAGCGTCTCGGCGTGGCGCCCGTCGGACGCGCCGCGCGCTATCTTGAAGATCTGTCGGCTGAGCGTTCCGCTCACCGCCTGCTGCCAGGAGGCGATGTCGAAATGCGCCTCGCTCGGGGAACGACCGGCGACGACCAGATTGGCATGGAAATCGATCACCACCACCGGATTGGGCAGAAGCTCGCTGACCTTTTCGGCGAGCGAGACCACCGACCCGTCCGACAAGGCCTGCTGCAGAAGCGAGGTGTGCGCCGAAAGCGCGCGTTGCAGGCGTTCGCCGGCCTGCTTCTCCTGGCGCAGCCGATGCTGCTTCTCGACCGCGATCTCGCCCAGATGCACGATCATGCCGATGAAGGCGATATCCTCCGCCGTCACTTCGGTGATTTCGCGCGAGACGACGGTCAGCACCATCGGCCGGCCGTCCTCGTCGACGCAGTTCATCGGCATTACGAGCACGCTGCGGTAGTCGCGCTCGAAGGCCTCGCGGCGATAGCCCGGAAACTCCTCCGACACCCGCGCGTCCCTGATATAAACCGGCTCATTGCGGTTGAGCGCGACGATCGAGGGACTGGTGGCCAGTTCCCAGCGGTCGGGCAGCGTGCGGTGAATGAGCGTCGGATCGTGGCGCACGATGACATAGGCGTGGCCATGCGGGGCATCGATGCCCATGATCGAGCCCAGCGTCCATTTGGCATGACGGCAGGCCGCCAGCACGAGGTCGCGCAGCACGGACTGGAGATCGCCGCCCGAATTGATGAGGCTGGCGGCGTCCCGCAAGGAGAGAATTTGCGACTCGTGGTCCACGCCTGATCTTCCGCCACTCGCGAAGGGCGAATTTTAGCCGTCGCGGATGTACCAACGCTACACCGCTTCCAAGCGGGGCGCACGCCGATTCTTCCTACGAACCGGAGGAATACCCGCCGATCGGCGCCTACTAGATTTGAGCTTTCACTGAAGAGGCCAAATCATGGAATTGCGGAAGATCTGTACCTTCATCGAGGAAGTGCACTTCGAAGGCAGCAGGGCGGCCGCAAGGCCGGTGACATCGATCGTCGTCGCCGCCGTCTTGAGCAATCCATGGGCCGGGCGCGGCTTCGTCGAGGATTTGCGGCCAGAGATTGTCGCCATCGCACCCCGACTCGGGCAGGAATTGACGCGCCGCCTGATTGGGCTGATGCCGGCGGAACGTATCGAAAGCTACGGCAAGGCGGCCGCCGTCGGAACCGCCGGCGAGATCGAGCACGCCTCGGCCATGATCCACACGCTGCGCTTCGGCAATGTCTTCCGCGACGCCGTCGGCGGCACGACCTATCTCGAATTCTGCAACACACGCAACGCGCCTGGCGCGCTGCTGTCGCTGCCGATGATGCACAAGAGCGAGAACGGCCGCCGCTCGCATTTCATCACCGCCAACTTCCAGATCGCCGACGGACCGGCTGCCGACGAGATCGTCGTGGCCATTGGCGCCGCAGACGGCGGACGGGTTCACCCACGGATTGCGGACCGCTTTCAGGACATGAAAGAGATGGAGCAGGAAGCAGCGATGTGATGCTTGCGCCGCATCCCCTGCGCTGTCGTCGATGATGTCCGCTTTCGAGAATCGGCGCAGCTGGCCTCAAAGGCCGACATCAGGCGCAAAGCCGCCGTTCACCTCTCCTTCGAGTCAGCGCTCCGGCCGGCAAAAAACGTCGGACATGCGACGAGCGGGAGGCGAGGCGCTTCCACGCGGCCAGGATAGTGCCGGCGGGGCCTGGATCGTCGCCGGGCTGGCGCAGATACCAAGCATCGCGCAGCGCCGCCTCGTCTTCCGTCCGGCCAGCGAGGCGCACGGCAGCGGCGGCGCATTTGAGCCCCAGCCGCTGGCGCCAGGCGCCGGCCCAGGCAGGCTGCGCGCGGGCGAGGCTGTCGAGAGAAGCCAGCGCGGCGCCGGCCCTGAAGGCAGCGTCTGCCTCATGCGGAGCGCCACCGACCTCGAGCGCCCAGCCCGGAACGGTCGGGGGCGCGGCGGCGGATCTTGCGGTCGCGGGATCGAGGCGAATCATGTGTTTGGAGGGTAAAGCGGCCGTGCGCTTTGTGCCATCATTTTCGCATCAAAACGCACAGCTTGTCGGCGCGACAAAACGAATGATAATGTTGCCTTATCAGCTATTTAGT
The DNA here is from genome assembly GCF_003998025.1 of Mesorhizobium sp. M8A.F.Ca.ET.021.01.1.1. Taxonomy (NCBI): domain Bacteria; kingdom Pseudomonadati; phylum Pseudomonadota; class Alphaproteobacteria; order Hyphomicrobiales; family Phyllobacteriaceae; genus Mesorhizobium; species Mesorhizobium sp. M8A.F.Ca.ET.021.01.1.1. The sequence continues at coordinate 912 of NZ_RZSJ01000361.1, read as the reverse complement.
TGCGCTGGCGTGACATCGTATCGGTGAGAGTTCTCTGTTGGCGCTAACAGACGAAGTGTCTGTTTTATGGGGCCTCCGAAGCGACTATTTGGCCGAATGGGAGGCGCAAAACGCACGGTCGGCGTAATCGAACCGTACCCCAACCGGCGGTCAAACCATCTTGCGTTTGGCAGGCACCAGTTCGCCGTCAGTCTGCCTGCTCTTGATCGTATTGAGGGACGGTCCATTCTTCCCCGATTGCGGCGACAAGGGCGGACACGCGGGTACGCACCCGCGGAGGAAGTCGAACAAGACGCTCGATCAGGCGTCGACCTTCTGCGCTGGCAATGAAACCAATGCGCTCATCCGTTCGAAGGCGTGAAGCCTCATGGCCGCTCTCACCATTCGCCGGGAGGCCTTCGAAAAAACGGCTGACGGGGACGCCCAGTGACTTCCCAATCTCGTAGATCATGGACGCGCTCACCCGGTTCCTAGCGTTCTCGTATTTTTGGAGCTGTTGAAACGTGATGCCTATCGATCGGGCAAGCTGAACCTGGGATACGTCCGACTGCACGCGAACCGTTGCGATCTGCCTGCCGACGTGCACATCAGCGGGGTGAGGGTCACGCCCGATCTTTGGTTTTTGCGCCGCCCGGGACGGGCTAGTGCGTTTCGGCTTCAACAACGCGTCCGATGCTCCAACAGGTCATTGGGTAGAAAATCCGTCGCGGTCGGTTCTGGGTCTTTGTGTCGATGTCAGCCGAATTTTCGTGCAGGCGGAACTGCTATCCTGCCTGAGTACTCCGATATTTCGATCCCGGTACCGAAGGCACGTGAACGGCTTGCGAACCCCTCGAGAATATCTCGCGCCACGCGTCCGCCGGCGGGGACAGGAACCAATTTTCCCCTTTCGGATGCTGGGCGCTCCTTTAT
>NZ_RZSJ01000360.1:0-6231 GCF_003998025.1 Mesorhizobium sp. M8A.F.Ca.ET.021.01.1.1 | reverse complement strand
GTCCTGGATGGTGGTCAAAGCCGATTCCAGGATGACGTCGGCGATTCCAGCCGGGTCGGTGCGGCCGATCTGGTTGGCGCGGTCGATCAGGATTTCGGTATGGAGGCCGTTCTTGACCAGAAGCACGGCTTCCGGATTCTCGGCATCGCCGCGATAGCCGGCGAACTGTTTCGGGTCGGCAAGGGTGGTGGCGCCGGCGCCCTCGCCGAGCTTCAGCGCGCCATTGGCGATCGAGAGCCCGTTGACGCCTGCCCATTTGCCCGTGGTCAGCGGTACCGACTGGTCGAGGAAGTCCTTTGCCCAGGCAATCACCTTGGCGCCGCGCGCGGGGTTGAAGGCCTTGCCCTTCTCAGCGCCGCCGGTCTCGGGAATGGCGTCGGTGCCGTAGAGCGCATCGTAGAGCGAACCCCAGCGCGCATTGGCGGCGTTGAGCGCATAGCGCGCGTTCATTACCGGCACGACGAGCTGCGGCCCGGCGACGACGGCGATTTCCGGATCGACATTTTCGGTCGAGACGCTGAAGGCCGGACCTTCGGGAACGAGATAGCCGATCTCCTTCAGGAACGCCTTGTAGGCGCCCATGTCGATCGGCGCGCCCTTGTCTTGGTACCAGCCGTCGAGCTTCTCCTGCATGGCGTCGCGTTTCGCCAGCAGCGCCCGGTTCCTGGGCGCCAGATCATGGACGATGGAGGAGAATCCGTTCCAGAAGCGCGCCGCTTCGATGCCGGTGCCGGGCAACGCTTCGTCGACGACGAAGTCATGCAGCTCGCGGGCAATGCGCAATCCGGCGATCTCGATGCGATCGGTCATCAGGCTAACTCCAGATGAAAGGCTTTGCGGGGCGTTTGGCATGTTGGGGGTGCAGGGTCAATTCAGCTTAGGGTGAAGGTGGGGCATTTTGGGCCTTCTTTGAAGACACATCCGTGCGGATGTGTTCTTCATCTGTTTGCGTGCGCCATTCTGAACCGTTCGCTCTACCTCCAACGTCACGGAATGGATCCTAGGGTCTCCGCAACGTCGCTTCGCTCCTGCTCCGCCCTAGGATGACGAACGCGCAGGATTCAGGTCAGGCCGAGTCGAAAATGGTGGCGTCCGAGAACCGGAGCGGAGCGTACTTAAGGTACGTGAGCACCGGAAGCGCAGGACGCCGCCATTTGCAGGCCGGCCTCACCTGAATCTAAACCGCGATCCTTGGCCTGCCCGAGGCCACTGCCACGACATGCGCTTCGATGAACATGCGCTGCGCTTCGACGGTCGAGACACGGAACTCCGTCGCGACCTCGATCTCGGCGCTGTCGGTGCCGGCATCCCGGGCGCGTTGGGCGACAATGGCCCGCACGTCGGCCTCGGCGGCCGCGATCGCCGCCGCTTCGTCGAGGAAGTCGCGCACCGTTTCGCCCGAGGCAAGCCGGAACAGGCCTTCCTTGGGCTGGCTGACGCGGGCCTCGGCCGAAACCCTGACCTGGCCGACGACGGCGCCGAGCGCGTTGGCGACATCGGTATCCCGGGGCACCACGCAGTCATTGCCGACCAAGGGCGCCAGACCGGCGTAATGCAGGGGGGCCGAAGCGCCCAGCCCAATGACGGGACGGTCGAGCGCGACGCTGAGGCGAGCGATGCCTGGATGCGCATCGACGGCGCGCTGCACCAGCGCGTGCGCCACGGTGGCCGCACCATCGAGCCCGTCCTCGGCAAAGGCGGTTTCCAGGATGTATTCGGCCGACCAGCGCGTCAGCGTCACCAGCACGCGTTCCGAAATCACCTCCGGTGATGCGGCGATCGGCTGGCCACGGCCATCGCGCCTGCGGGCGAACAATTCGGCGCCAAGGCGAGCGGCGGCGACATCCCAATTCGCCTGCTTGCCGAACACATGAGCGGCGTCCGATGGCGTGAAGCCTGAGATATGCACCAGCCCGCGCGAGACCAGGCGGTTCAGGGTGGCATTCTGGGCGTTCGATGTCAGCAGCCTGTCGAGGGCAAGCGGCGTCGCGCCGATCGCCTCGTAGAGCTTTGCCTCCGGGACGGTCAGCCCCGCCGCGAGCCGGTCCGGCACGCCGGTGCGGACCGCGAAGCGGCCATCCATGCGGCCGGTGTTGGGGGCGCGCAACTGGCGTTCGAGCTCCGCCGTCACCGCCTCGCCATGCGCCATGCCAGCCAGCGCCAGCGGCACCAGCCGGCGCGGCCCGAGCAGGATTTTCGGGTTGAGCGCGCCATCCTCCAGCGTCACCTCGGAATCACCGCCGAGGCCGAACGTGCGCATGGCGACCGCCTCGACCATGGTGCGGAAGCCACCGACGGTGGCGCCTTCCGGATCGAGCCGCGGCCGGCCGCCATCGAGCACGGCGACGTCGGTGGTGGTACCGCCAATGTCGGACACCACCGCATTGTCGAGCCCGGTCATGTGGCGGGCGCCGACGAGGCTGGCGGCGGGACCCGAGAGGATCGTCTCGATCGGCCGCTGGCGGGCAAACGCCGCCGAAACCAGCGCGCCATCGCCACGCACCACCATCAGGGGCGCGGCGATGTCGCGCGCCGCGAGAAAGCCCTCGGTCGCCGCCACCAGCCGGTCGATCATCGAGATCAGCCTGGCGTTGAGCAGCGTGGTGAGCGCCCGGCGCGGACCGCCGAGCTTGGCCGACAATTCATGGCTTGCCGTGACCGGCAGGCCGGTCCTGTCGCGGATCAGCTCGCGGGCGGCGATCTCGTGCGCGGGATTGCGGGTGGCGAAATAGGCGCAGACGGCAAAGCCGGACACCGAGGCGCCGAGTTCCGGCAGCATCGCCTCCAGCCCGGACAGATCGAGCTTTGCCGCATTGCCATGCACATCATGGCCGCCCGGACAAAACACCACCGGGTCGGTGCCAAGTGCGGTCTTCAAGCCATCGCGGGCAAGATCGGCCTCGGAAAAGCCGATCATGACCAGTGCTACCCGGCCGCCCTGACCCTCGACCAGTGCGTTGGTGGCGAGCGTCGTCGACATCGAGACCAGCTTGATGTCAGCCGGATCGGTGCCCGCTTTCTCCAGCACCGCATCGACGGCGCCAGAAATGCCGACGGCCAGATCATGCCGCGTGGTCAGCGCCTTGGCCTTGGCCAGCACCTTGCCCTTGTTCGCTCCCTGCTGGGGACCTTCGGTCTCGGACCACAGCACGGCATCGGTGTAGGTGCCGCCGGTGTCGATGCCGAGGAAGAGAGGTTTTGGCTTGGTCATTTTGGGGCGGGGTCCGGGCAGATTGTTTGGTTGCCTGCCCTTAGCGGATACGGGCTTGCGGATAAAGCCGGGAGAGATGGGCCACAAGCGATCTCCCCCCTCGTGGGGGAGATGTCCGGCAGGACAGAGGGGGGCGCTGTCCCGCCGACCTTGCCGCGGTTATGGCAGCATCAGCCAAGCCCGGCCGCCATAACAATATGCTGGCACACATTATCGATGTCGCGAATGACGTCGTCGTTCCAGAAGCGCAGAACGATTCAGCCGTCTTGCTCCAGGCGCGATGTCCTGGCTTGGTCGCCGGTGATTGGGTCCGCATGCTGGGAGCCATCGACTTCGACGACAAGTTTCTTCTCCGGACAAGCAAAGTCGACAATGTAGCCGGCGATTGGAAATTGCCGGCGGAAGCCAAGCCCCATCAAACAGTGCGCGAAGCTCGTTCCACAGCTTCAATTCAGCTGGTGTCGTGACCTTGCGCATCGATCTGGCGTTTGCGCGATGTCTTGGAGGCAAAGGCGTATGAGGCATTGCACTATTCGCTGCGTGTTGGAGGCAGCGCTCTACGGCGCCCCCCTCTGTCCTGCCGGACATCTCCCCCACGAGGGGGGAGATTGGCTACTCACCTATCCCACAAACCCCACCTTCTTATGACTGCCATCGCAGAACGGTTTATTCGCGGAATGACCGCAGCGGCAAAGGAAGACCTTGGTGGTGCGGTCGACCGTGTGACCGGTGCCGGTGACGATCTCGACATTGCCTTCGAGCTTGAGAGGACCGTTGGGGGTCGGCGTCGCCTTCAGCGGCCCGTCACGGGTCTCCAGCGCGGGCGTGTCCTTCAGCGCCGGTTCGCCGGTGGCGGTAAAGCCCGCCTTGATGTGGCTGTTGTCGCAGAACGGCTTGTTCTGCGAGGCGCCGCAGCGGCAGAGCGTGGCGCGATAAAAAGTCTCGTCACCAAGCACGATCTCGGCATGCACCGCCAGCGGACCATTTTCTCGTAGCCGCACGGTGTTGACCACTGGTGGCTTTTCCTGCGGCCCGCCATCCTTGCGCACATAGGTGATGGCGCCCGAGGGGCAGTTCTCGGCCAGCGCGACGATCTTCTCGACGCTGGCCGCCTCGGGATGGATCCACTGGCCCGGCGCGTTGGGCACGAAGACGTGCGGGTCGCCGAGCACGCAATTGCGCGAGTGGATGCAGCGCTTGCCGGAAAATCCGACGTCGATCTTGTCGCTTTCGACCATGCCAGCCATTGGCGTGCTCCCTGTTTGCCTGGAGCACGCCGCGCCTGAATACGCGGCGTGCCTTGGGTATTTGGACAGGCTATGGCTCCCAGCAGGAAAACCGTCAAGCTGGCAAACCGGTCAGGGGACCAGATCGATCTCCTCGGTCTCGCCGCCGCTGCAGGTATAGCAGCAATCCTCGCATTTTTCCTTGTTGCCGGGGCCGACGCCCCAATAGGTGCCTTCGTCGCCGTCGACCCAGGCGCCATAGCAGATCGATTCGCCTTCGTTGCAGGAAATCGGCAGCTGCTTGGTCTCGCCGTCGTCGAGATAGAAATCCTTGCCATCGCCCGGCCAGACATAGTCGCGGTCCTGGCTGTAGAGCTCGAGGCGCATGGCATTGGGGTGGCTGTTCTTGACGGCGAAGGTGACGTCGCCGGCATGGGCGGCTGGGACAAACAGGACGGCAAGCGAAAACGCGGCGGCAAGCCGGCGCGCGGATGTGAAAGACATGGAAACCCCCGATGTAGAATCGGCCCCCACGGCCGATGGGGGGATCATGGCATGACGCGGGCCGGCGCTAAAGGGATGATGCTGGCAATCCCTGCCAAATCATCGCGGCATTTCGCCTTATCGCTGCCAAAAGGGCAGCTTGGCGATCTCTTCCTCGACCTGCCGTGTCGTCAAGCCGATGTCGTCGATCAGATGCGGATTGGCTTGCGCCATCTGCTTCAGCTGCCAGCGAAAGTGTGCCTGCTCGCGCCAGGCAGCGACGGTGTTTCGCAAGCTCGCCAGGCTGTAGCGCCGACGCGGCGCGTGCGTGGAACTTGCGGGCATTCCCGGCCGCAGTGCCTGCGGGACCGAAGCGAGGATATGGTTCATGACAACCTCCGTGGGGCCGGACTTGAGGGCCCTCGAGCTGAAAGAGGTTGAATTCTGCCGGATACGAACGCTGCCGTAATTAAACCCTCCCAAATAGTTCTCAAAAGTTCCAAACCGGCGTCTAACGCTTTGTTTTCACGCAATTCCCTGGCAAAGCGCTACACGCTTCTCCGCTTCGCGTTTTGCCTCGAATTGCTCTATAGATGCGCCGATGCAGGGAGAGCGCTTTGCCTTTGGCCCGTTCGTGCTCGATTCCGGTGCGGGAACGCTGCTCCGGAACGATGTCCCCGTGGCCATCGGCCACCGCGGGCTGAAGCTGCTCGCGGCGCTGGTCGCAAGATCCGGCGAAATCCTCGAGAAGGCCGAATTGATGGACGCGGCATGGCCCGGCACGGCCGTCGAGGAAGGCAACCTCACCGTCCAGATCGCGCAACTGCGCAAGCTGCTTGGCCCGCCCGGCATTGCGGGTGAGGGGAGCGGTGAATGGATCGCCACCGTTCCACGCGTCGGCTACCGTTTCACGGCGGCCGTCGAACACCTCAATGGCGCCAAGCGAAAACCGTTGCCGCTGCCTGACAAGCCATCGATAGCGGTGCTGCCCTTCGTCAATTTCGGCAACGATGCCGGGCAGGACGCCTTCTGCGACGGCTTGACCGAAGACCTGATCACCGACCTGTCGAGGATCTCCGGCCTGTTCGTCATCGCGCGCAATTCGACCTTTGCCTACAAGGGAAAGGCGATGGACGTGCGCGAGATCGCCAGGGAACTCGGCGTCCGCTATCTGCTGGAGGGCAGCGCGCGGCGCGATGCGGGGCGCGTGCGCATCAACGCGCAGCTGGTCGACGCGGCGAGCGGCGATCATCTGTGGGCGGAGCGCTTCGACCGCGGCATGGACGATATCTTTGCCGTCCAGGACGAGGT
>NZ_RZSJ01000035.1:0-20378 GCF_003998025.1 Mesorhizobium sp. M8A.F.Ca.ET.021.01.1.1 | reverse complement strand
GCGCTGCGCACCGTCGCCGCCCAGATGACGCTGGAAGAAATGCATGAACTGCGCGGCGACTACGCCGCCAAGGTGCGCCGGTTGGCGGAGGAGTCGCTCGCCGCCAACGGGCTCGAGCTCGAAAGCGTCGCCATCGTCGATCTCGACCAGACCAGTCTTGAATATTTCGACCCGTCCAACGCCTTCGACGCCGAGGGCCTGACGCAACTGACCGAATCGATCGAGACCCGGCGCCGCATGCGCAACGAGATCGAGCAACGCACGCTGGTCGATATCCGCAACCAGAACCTCGACACCCAGCGCAAAGTGCTGGAGATTGACCGCGACACCGAATATGCGCGCCTCGAACAGGAGCGCGAGGTCGAGATCCGCCGCGCCGCGCAGCGTTCCGAACTCGCCATAGAGCGCGCATTGCGCGACCAGGAGTCCGAACAGGCGCAGCTTTCCTCGCGCGAGGCGGTCGAGAAATCGCGCCTCAATCAGGAGCGCAACATCACGCAGGAGCGCATCAACAGCGAGGAAGAGACGCAGCGCCGTGAGATCGCCCGCCGCCGCTCGCTCGACGAGACCGAGATGAAGATGCGCGAACTGACCGAGCGCGAGCAGATCGCACTCGAATTGTCGCTGGAGAAAGCCCGCATCGAACGCGAAGGCGCGCAGCGTGAACTCGAAATCCAGCGCAAGAAATTGCTCGAGGTGGCCGAACTGGAGCGGCAGATCGCACTCGCCGAAAAGGCGCTCGAGGTGACGAAGGCGGAAGCTGAGAAGCGCCGCGCCGAAATTTCCGAGAACCAGGCGACCGAGACCGCACGCATCGCGCAGGAGCGTGCGGTTGATGAAGTGCGGATCGCCAGGGAGCGGCATCTCGAAGCGCTTCAGATCGCCAAGCGGCAGGCCTTCGAGGAGGCCGAGATTTCGGCCGGAGAGGAGGTCGAACGGGCCCGCATCACCACCGAGCGCGGCATCGAGGAAGCGCGGCTGATCAAGGAACGCGACATCCGCCAGCTTGGCGTCGACCGCGACCAGAAGATCGAAATCGCCGAAATCCAGAAGGCGATCGACATCGCCAAGAAGACGCAGGAGCGTTCTTCCGCGATCGCGGCGTCCGAAGCCGTGCGCGCCAAGGCCATCCAGGCCGAGGAACAGGCCTTCACTGCCCGCGAACGTGAAATCGCCGAGCGCCGCAAGCTGACCGACCTGATCGGCGCGCAGCGCGAGGCCGAGCGCGAGGCGCTGCGAGTCACATCCGCTGCCGACGCCGAGATGAAGGCGGCCAAGAGTCTGGCGGAAGCGCAGAAGATCGCGGCGCTGGCATCGGCCGAAGCGGAGAAGATCCATGCCCTTGCCGCGGCACAGCGTTACGAAGTCGACGCCGCCGGCAACCGCCAGCTCAATGAGGCCGAGAACCTGTTGTCCAGCGAGGCACGCGCCGGCCGCCTGCGCGGCAAGCTGCTCGACCACATGGAAGGCATCATCCGCGAAAGCGTCAAGCCGATGGAGAAGATCGACGGCATCAAGATCCTGCATGTCGATGGCATCAATGGCGGGCAGGGCGGTAACCGCAACGTCACCGACGAGGTCATCGACTCCGCGCTGCGTTATCGGGTGCAGGCGCCGATGATCGACAATCTGATGAAGGAGATCGGCATCGAGGGCGGCTCGCTCGGCCGCATGACCGACGTGCTGCGCGACGCCAAGGACATTTCCAGCCTGACCCGCGACAAGAAGGGCAAGGGCAAGGGCGCCAAGGACGACGATGACGACCGCGATCATTGAGGTGAACATCTGCGCTGCCCCTCACCTGCCTGCCGGCATCCTCTCCCCGTATAGTGACGGGGAGAGGGGCGCCGTCATCGACGGTTTCGCCAGCAGCCAGCGTTGCAAGGTGGGCGCCGAGGTAGCGGCCAGCCTCTTTCTCCCCGTCACTATACGGGGAGAAATGTCCGGCAGGACAATGAGGGTCGGCGCTGACATCAACAGGGAGGGCACACCCAAGCTCGGCCTCCATCGTTCCACTCTCGGCCAGCAAGCATGACCAAGGTCTATGTCTCTTCGGTCATTCCCGCACCGGCGGCGGAGGTCTGGAAGATCGTGCGCAATTTCAACGGTCTGGCAGGCTGGGCGCCGTTCGTCGCCGAAAGCCGCATCGAACAGAATGCGCAGGCCGACCAGATCGGCTGCATCAGGAATTTCACGCTCAAGGACGGCGGTCGCATCCGTGAAAGGCTGCTGGCGCTGTCGGATTACGACCTGTCCTGCAGCTATGCGATTCTGGAAAGCCCGATGGCGGTGGAGAACTATGTCGCCACGCTATCGTTGACGCCGATCACCGACGGCAATCTGACGCTCGCCGAATGGCAGGCGGAGTTCGACTGCGCTGACGATCGCGAGGCGGCACTCATGCAACAGATCGGCAATGGCGTGTTCCAGACCGCGTTCACCGCGTTAAAGCACCGGTTCGGGCGCTGACGCCGGCCGATGGTCAGGGTTTGCCAGAGCACGATCATCGATGCACCGATCGACGAGGTCTGGGCGATCCTGCGCGATTTCAACGGCCATGATCGCTGGCACCCGGCGATCGCCTTCAGCGAGATCGAAGGCGGCGAGCCGGTCGATGCCGTCGGCTCGGTGCGCCATTTCAGGCTGAACGACGGCGGCGAATTGCGCGAGCAATTGCTGGCGCTGTCCGACAAGGACCGGCGGCTGAGTTACTGCCTGCTCGAAGCGCCGCTGCCGCTGATGGGCTATGTCGCCTCGCTTCGGCTGAAGCCGGTGACCGACGGCGACGCCACCTTCTGGGAATGGCGCTCCGAGTTCAACCCGCCGGCGCATCGCCGCGACGAGTTGGTCAAGCTGGTCACCGAAGGCATATATCAGGCCGGTTTCGCCGCCGTGCGCGCTCTTCTGCGGCGGCGCAACGCCGGCGCGCCGGTGGAGGCGCGGCCATCGCCAGCGATCGTCGCACCGACCTCATCCGCAAGCGTGCCGCTCGTTGCTTCAAGGGCTGCCGCCGAAACGACCCACGCGATCGTCGTCGAACGCTATGGCGGACCGGAGGAGTTGCAGCTCAGGGACATCGCCTTGCCTCCGCCCGCGCCGGGCGAGGTGCGGATCCGTCACACGGTGATTGGTGTCAATTTCATCGACGTCTACTGCCGCACCGGCTTCTTCGACCTGCTGCGGCCACCCGGCGTGCCGGGCATGGAAGCCGCCGGCATCATCGAGGCGGTTGGTCCGGCGGTATCGGGTTTCTCAATCGGCGACCGCGTCGCCTATGCCTGTCCGCCGGTCGGCGCTTACAGCGAGCGGCGCAACATGGCGCCCGAACTGCTGGTTAGTCTTTCCGACGATATTTCGGACGAGACCGCGGCTGCCGGCCTGCTCAAGGGGGTCGCCGCGAGTTTCCTGCTGCACGATGTTCATGCCGTGAAGAGGGGGGACATCGTCCTCATCCATGCCGCGGCAGGCGGCATCGGCCAGTTGCTGGTACAGTGGGCGCGCCATCTCGGCGCGACCGTCATCGCCACAGTGTCGAGCGACGACAAGGCGCGGATCGTCGAACGGCTCGGCTCCCACCACGTAGTCGTCTATTCCCGCGATAATTTCGCCGAGGCGGTGATGCGGCTGACTGGTGGCAGGGGCGCGGACGTCGCCTATGACGCGGTCGGCAACGACACGTTCGCCGGTTCGCTGGCGGCGCTTGCCGTGCGTGGCCATCTCGTCAGCTTCGGCCAGGCTTCGGGACCGATCGGCAATTGGGATATCGGCCGCTTTGCATCGAAGTCGCTGTCCATTTCGCGGCCCAACTATGCCCACTACACCGACACGCCGGAAAAGCTCGGCACCCATGTCACCAGGTTTTTTCAGGCGCTGCGCCAGGGTGTGATCAGGGTCGAGGCGCCGACGCACTACGATCTTGCCGATGCCGCTCGCGCGCATCGCGATCTGGAGGATCGTCGCACGACGGGTGCCCTCGTTCTGGTGCCACGGGCATGACTGTCGGGATCAGCCGGTTGCGCTGGCGTAGATGTCGAGAACATCCGTCACGGCTGCGATCAGGAGTTCCCTGGCTCTTGGGGCGACGGATCCGCTCGCCACCGCGCCGTCGAGGCGGCCGAGATACTGGCTGATCAGCGGCGAGGGGATGTCGCGCTCGCCCAGCGCCTGCATCAGCGAGTCCACTGCCTGCTGCGCCGTCTGCGCCGGCCAGTAGTAGCGGATACGGTCGCTGTAGGAGAAATGCCGCTCGATCCGCCGCTCGGCCTCGCTGCCGTGATAGTAATTCTTCCAGTTGCCGGGCGCCGCCAGCATGACGCGCTCCATCGCCGCCGGCAGGCTTTCCCGAGCCGGGTCGGGAGCAAGAATGTCGGCGATGTGGCTCAAACCGTAGAGCGCTTCGCGCAGCGCGAAGGTCAGCCAAGGTCCGACTTTCAGGATGGCGAAGCCATCGTCGACAAGTGCCGTCAGCGCCGCGACCGGCTGGTAGTCGGTCGAATGCGCCTCGAAGACGAATTGCGGCAGGTCCCGCAGCGTGCCGGCCAGCGCCCGGGCGCGTTCGGGCCGGTAGGTGATGACCTCGGCATTGCCGAATTCGACGCCGGGCTGGACGACGACGCCAATCGCCCGCGAGAAGGCATGGTCGAGGCCACGCTGGTGGAAGGCCTGCTGGTGGATGCGCACCGTCTCGCCAGCCGCTTCCGGTGTCGTCACAGCCAGATGGTCCATCGCTTCCAGGGCACCGCCCGGCACCGGCACTTCCGTGCCGATGACATAGACAGGCTCGGCGCCGGCTGTTCGTTCAACCGCGGCCTCCGCCACCTCGGCCAGTTCGGCGGCGCGCGCGGCGATCGTCGCGTCGGGTGGTGCGGCACCTTCGCCGGCACAGCCCATGCTGGCGTCCAGGTGGATCTTGGTGAAGCCGGCCTCGGCATAGGCGTCCACCATGCGCGCTGCCTTTTCCATCGCCTCGGGCGCCGGCAGGTGCTTCCAGGGATTGGGGCCGAGATGGTCGCCGCCGAGCACAAGCCTGTCCAGGGGAAACCCGGCCTTGCCGGCGATCGTCTCGACGAAGCGGCGGAAATCGCCCGGCGTCATGCCAGTATAGCCGCCTTCGTGGTTGACCTGGTTGCAGGTGGCCTCGATCAGCACATCGGCGCCGCGCGCCTTGCCGTGGCGCAGCGCCGCTTCGATGACCAACGGATGGGCCGAGCAGATCGAGGCAATGCCGGCGCGCTCGCCGGCCGTACGACGCTTTGCTATGGCGGCCAGCCTGTCGGTAGCCTGGCTCATGCCGGTGCTCCGGTCCTGGCGGTCGCGACGAACGCCTCGACAGTGGCCAGCGAGGCGATGCCTTCCATCGGGCCCTTCTTCGTCACCGCCAGCGCGCCGCAGCCATTGGCGATCTCGAGCGCCCTCTTAGGTGCTTCTCCACGCAGCCAGAAGGAGACGAAGGCCGCCGCAAAACAATCTCCGGCGCCGGTCGGGTCGATTTCCTCGACGACGAAGCCGGGTGAAGCGATGCGCCCCGACCGGTCGTAGTGAACGGCGCCCTGCGCGCCCTTCTTGACGACCACGGCGGAGATGCCGCGGTCCAGCATTTCGCGCGCCGCGCTCTCCTCGTCGGTTGCCTCGGCGAAGGTGAAGAGTTCCGGCCCGCTCGGCAGAAAAACATCAGTCTTGGAGAGCACGAAATGCAAGGCGTCGCGCATGCCCGGCAGATCGAGCATCTCCTTGCGGATGTTGGGGTCGAAGGAAACCGTTCCGGCGCGCGTCTTGACGGCTTCGATCCCGTCGCGGACAACCTCGATCACCTCGGGCGAGAACAGCGATGTTCCCATGACGTGAAAATGGTCGGCGCCAGAGAGCAGTGCGCGCGCTTCCGCACCGATCTCGATCAGTCCGGCGGCACTCTGTTTGATGTTGTAGACGAAGTGCCGGCTGCCATCGGTCTCATAGGTGACGAAGGCGGTTCCGGTCGCGGCACCTCGATGGACGGTGATGGCCGAGATGTCGGCGCCGTCGGCGCGCAGGCGCTCTATGTTCAAATGGCCGAAATCGTCGTCGCCCACTGCCGCGATCAGCCCCGCCGGCTGACCGAGCCGCGCCGCCTGGTCGATGAAGATGGCGGGAGCGCCTGACGGAAACGGGCCGACCAGCGGGCCGGCGGCGCGAAAACTCTGGCCGATCCGCTCGGCCATGATCTCGACCAGGATCTCGCCGGCGCAAACCAGTTTCTTCATGTCCTCACCATCTGCCGGACTCTGGTTGCCGTACGCTCCCCCCATGTCCGTGCGAGTTCAAAACCTAAGTTGTTGTTTTCAGAGCGTCAATAAATAATTTGACGTGCGCAATACTTTTGCGTTGTACTGGAAACGTGGAAATTTGACTGAATAAGTTCGGTCAAGCAATGCTGCCTCATCGCGACGGTCGCAAGGCTGATTCTGGCCAGAGCGCGAAGGGCGGCTTTGAGGTAAAGGGCTAAATATAGATGGCGGAGAAGACCCACCGGACGATGGATGATTTCGCCAGGGCGTCCGGCGTGTCGCGGCCGACCCTGTCGAAGTATTTCGATGATCCGGCCAGCGTGAAGCCGGCGACACGGGCGCGCATCGAGGCGGCGCTTCGTTCCTCCGACTATCAGCCGAATGTTTTCGCCCGCAATCTCAACCGCAAGCGCACCCGCAATGTCGGCATCGTCGTGCCGACGATCACCGATCCGTTCTACGCCGAGATGGTCAGCCGCATCGAACTGCGCTGCCGCGACGAAGGGTTTTGGCCGATCGTCATTTCCTCGCACGGTTCGCCGAAGCTGGAGGCAGAATCGGTCAGGACGCTGATGTCGCTGAAGGTTGCCGGCGCCATCGTCGCTCCTTTGGGACGGGTCTCCGAACCTGGCGTCTTCGAGCGGATGAGCGAGGACATCCCGATCGTCTATTTCGACACTTACATCGAAGGCGACACGCCGTTCGTCGGCAATGACAACCACCAGAGCACCTCGACGATCGTCGATTATCTCTGCCGGTCCGGCGAACCGCCGGTCTATGTCGACATTCCGCATGTCAACCACAATTCGGGCGAACGTCTGCAGAGCTATGTCGACACGATGCACGCCGCAGGCCTGGAGCCCACCGTTCTCAAGGCGGCGGGCGACTACAGCTGGGACTTCGAGCGCATCGGTCACGAATGGATGGACAGGACGCTCGAGAAAGGCGGCCTGCCGGCCCGCACGCTGCTCTGCGCCAATGACCGTCTCGCCTTCGGCGTCATGTCGGCCGCCTTTTCGCGCGGGCTGAAGATCGGCCGCCGCGCCGATTGCGATTTTCGCGTCGCCGCCCACGATGATCATCCGCTGAGCCGCTACACCTGTCCCGCGCTGACCACCATGGCGCAGGACTTTGCCGCCATGGCCGGCCGCAGCGTCGAGATCCTGCTGGCGTTGCTGGACGAGGCCGATCCGCCCGGCCATGATCTGGCGCGCAATGTCAAGCTTGGCGCGACCCTGGTGATGCGTCAGTCGGCCTGAGCACGCGTCTGCAGCTGAAGCCAGGCCGCCGCCTCGCTCACCGCTTGCCGCGCGGCCAGGATGTGGCGGCCCATGGAGACGAAGCCATGGATCTGACCCGGCCAGTGCCGCAACACCAGCGGCACTCCGTCGGCGCGCAGGCGCTCGGCATAGGCCGTGCCTTCGTCGGCAAGGATGTCGTGGCCGGCGACCGCGACGAAGGCCGGCGCCGCGCCGGCAAGGCTGGAGACCAGCAGCGGCGAAACGCGCCAGTCCGCGATATCGTCCGGCGTTCGCACATAGCGGTCGCGGAACCAGGCCATGGTGGCGGCGGTGAGCCCGAAGCCGTCACCGAAACGCCGGTAGCTGTCCGCGATCTGGCGGGCATCGGTGTTGGGATAGATCAGGATCTGGGCGGCAAGCGGCGGCGCCAGTCCGTCGCGGGCAAGCAGCGTCAGCACGGCGGCAAGGTTGCCGCCGGCACTGTCGCCGGCGACGGCAATGCGGGCTGGGTCGATGCCAAGGTCTCCGGCATTCCCGGCCATGAAGCGCAGCACTGCCGCGCAGTCCTCGAGCCCGGCGGGAAATTTGTGCTCCGGCGCCAGCCGGTAGTCGGGACAGATGACGACCGCGTTGCCGAGATTGGCCAGCCAGCGGCAGATCTCGTCATGCGAATCGAGATTGCCGATGACCCAGCCGCCGCCATGCAGATAGAGCACGGCGCGTGCCCCGGTCCGCGGCGCGCCGATACCGCGATGGATGCGGACCGTCACCGGGCCGTTGGGCCCGTCGACCT
Organism: Mesorhizobium sp. M8A.F.Ca.ET.021.01.1.1; assembly: GCF_003998025.1. Lineage (NCBI taxonomy): Bacteria > Pseudomonadati > Pseudomonadota > Alphaproteobacteria > Hyphomicrobiales > Phyllobacteriaceae > Mesorhizobium > Mesorhizobium sp. M8A.F.Ca.ET.021.01.1.1. The sequence goes on along the minus strand of NZ_RZSJ01000035.1, from coordinate 12,081 downwards.
GCCGTTGTTCGGTTGCCGCGACCGGCTCGCGGTCGCCCTGCTGGGTCGGGAACGAAGCGATATAGGCGGCCCGCGCCGCCGCCACGCTGCCATTCTCGAACGGCTCGCCGCCGGCGGCCCGGCCGATTTCGAGGGCACGCTGTGCATCCGGATCAAGTGTCATCGTGATCTCCGTTGGAGGTCAGGCGAGCAGGCCGCGCGCCTCGTCTTCGCTGAGCAGGGCCGGCTGGACGACGTCACCGGCAATGGCGACCGAGCTTTTCGTCTCGCCCGACCGCAGGATCGCTTCCATGATCTCCAGCACATGCAGCGCCAGATTGCCGGACGCGCGCGGCGCTGCTCCCGTCTGCAGCGAACGTGCGAGATCGGCGACGCCGAGCATGCGGTAATTGGCGCGGTCGGGCGCTGCGTAAGGCCAGTTGCGGGCGCCGTAGAGTTCGCCTTCGCTGGCGAAATCCTTCCACTCCGCGCCGCGTTCGGACAGCGAGACGGTGCCGCCGAACGTGTCCGGGTCGGGCAGGCGCAGCGAGCCTTCCGTGCCGTGCAGTTCGATCGGATGGTTGGAATGCCTGAAGACGTCCCACGATGCGCCGAAGGTGACGGTGGCGCCGGAGCGGAATTCGAGCAGCGACAGCACATTGGTCGGGGTGCCGACCTTGAACGTCGTGTTCTTGAACGGCCCTTCGGCCGATATCAAACGTTCCTCCTGGCCCTTCGTCGCCATCGCCATAACGCGCGCTACCGGACCGAGCAGGTTGACCAGCATGGTCAGGTAGTAGGGCCCCATGTCGAACACCGGGCCGCCGCCAGGCTGGTAGTAGAATTGCGGATTGGGATGCCAGTGTTCCATGCCGCGTCCCATCATGAAGGCGGTGCCGGTGACCGGGCGGCCGATGGCGCCCTCATCCATCAAGCGGCGCGCTTTGCGTCCGGCCGCGCCAAGGAAGGTATCGGGAGCCGAGCCGAGCAGCAGGCCGCGTTTTGCCGCTTCCGCCACCAGCCGGCGCCCGTGGTTGGCCGACGTCGCCAGGGGCTTTTCGGTGAAGACGTGCTTTCCCGCCGACAGGGCTGAAATCGAAATGTCGAAATGCGCCGCCGGAATGGTCAGGTTGAGGACGAGGTCGATCTCGGGATCGGCCAAAAGAGCATCGACGCCAAGGGCACGGATGCCATATTCCTTGGCTCGCAGCGCCGCCATTTCGGCCGAGATGTCGGCGCAGGCACGAAGCTCGACCCCGCCAAACAGCGCGGAGTTGCGCAGATAGGTCATCGATATGTTGCCGCATCCGATGACGCCGATGCCGAGTTTGGCCGGTGAGCTTGCCTGCATTTCCTGTTGTACCTCCCAATGCGGTCACGGTCTGCCCGATCCGTCGCGACGCTGCCGGACCGTTTTCGAAATCGCTATACAACATTTTAAATATTGACGCGCGTAAAATTTTTATAGAACATGCGGAAATGCTGGCGCGATATCGGGAGGCTGCCCAGCCGTAGGAGGAGAAAATGACAGACATGAAAAATCGGCTGGGCGCCGACGCGAATCCCATGGATCAGGCGCGCATTGGATCTTTGCCGCGCGGCCAGGGATCGCGACGGGTTCAGGCATAGATCACCTTGGCCACGGTCCTATCGAGTTGGCTGCGTATCGGTCCGGACAGGCCATCGTCGGTGATCACCACATCGACACCCGACAGCGAAAAAGCCTTGGAGGTTCCGCTGACGCCCCATTTGCTCGAATCCGCAAGCAGAACCACGCGCCGGGCCATGCGCACGAGGTTTCGCTTCGTTCGCGCCATGTCTTCATTCACGTCGACCACATCCAGTGAGGAGTCGATCGCATGCGCTCCGACAAAGACCTGATGCGCCACCAAGCCGCCGAGAGCCGTGTCGGCATCGGTGATCAGCGTGCTCACCGTGTCTGGATAGACCCGGCCACCGATCATGTGAACGTCGAGCCCGGGCCGATGCATCAGATGCTGCACGATATTCATCGCCGTGGCCGCGACCACGACATTGCTGAGCGGCGGTAACTGCATGGCAACCTGCATCAACGTCGAGCCGCCGTCGAAGATGACCGACTGGTTGTCCTCGAACAGTTCCACCGCCGCCCGGGCGATGCGTTTCTTTGCCTCGATGTTGGTTTGCATGCGCCGCGCGAACGCCGCCGAGGTCGAATCGGTGGTCCGGGTCACCGCACCGCCACGGGTCTTGGTCAGCAGTCCCTTGCGGTCCAGTATTTCGAGGTCGGATCGCACCGTGACTTCCGACACGCCGAAATCGTCGGACAGGTCCTTGATGCGAACCTGTCCGCTGCGTTGCACCTCGCTCAGGATCGCTTGGCGTCTCTGCTCTGACAACATTGCCCCGTCCTTGCCTCCACGCGCCAGGCGATCGCCATGGCCTCGGTTCGTCATACCCAAAATACGCAAATTCGAAAGCTTTCGAAAGATTGATTTTGTGATTTCTTTCGCAAACACTGCGTTTGGGATTTTGAAATCAACCGATTGGAGAATTTTGCAGTCATGAGTCTCGGAACCAAGGTGCGCCTTGCACGCCTCTTCTCGCATCCTTCGGGGAACCTTTTTGGCGGCGCGGTGGACCACTTCGTCGGCTATGGCGACGTGCGCAAAGGCGGTCTCGCCGACCTGCCGGGCGCGCTCGCTCGCGTCATGGAAGGTAAGCCCGACTACGTCAGCATCCAGCCCGGCACCGCGCGCCATCTGTGGCCGCAATACGCAGGCAAGGCTTCCCTGGTGATCCAAGCCGGCTGCTTCACCCCGGACGATCGCATCAGCGAACTGATTGCGACGCCCGAGGACGCGGTGCGGGCTGGCGCCGACGCGCTGGCCGTGGCCATTCCGGTGCGCGGCGCGACCGAGGGCAAATACATACGCTGGCTGACCGACTCGGTGAACGCGGCGGCCCGTTACGGCATGCCCGTGGTGGCGCATATCTACCCTCGCGATTTCACCGACGGTGCAAAGATCGTCTTCACTCCAGACGAGATCGCCTATGCGGCGCGCATCGGCTATGAGTCCGGCGTCGACGTGATCAAGATCGGTTACACCGGCGATTTCGAGTCGTTTCGAGAGACCGTTCGGACCTGCCCGGTGCCGGTTGTCATCGCCGGCGGCCCGAAGACCGATACGCTGCTCGGTGCCCTTCAGCAGACGGCGGACGCCATCCGTGCCGGCGCGCGCGGTGCCGTGGTGGGCCGCAATCTCTGGGGGCATGGCGATCCGCAGAAGGCGGCCATTGCCTTCCGGGGCGTCATCCATGACGGCCTTTCGGCGCAGGACGCCCTGGCGAAGGCGGGTGCCTGAACCATGCCCACCGTCCCTGCAATCCTCGGCTTCGGAGCGATCGCGATCGACGACATCGTCTATGTCGATCAGCCGTTGTCGGCGGGCAAGGGGAAGGTTCTGCAAAGCGCCCGGACTTTCGGCGGAAATGTCGCGACGGCGCTTGCCGCCGTCGCGCGGCTCGACGGAAGCGCCGGGTTCATCGGATGGCTTGGCAGTGCCGTGGACGACGCCGTGCTGTGCGATCTCGTTGCGAGCGGCGTTGAAACCGCGTTCGCGCCGCGCCACGCCGATGCGCGCCCGGTGCGCTCACGGATCACGGTCGGTTCGGATGGGGACCGGTTCATCGCCTATGACGACGAAGCGATGCTGGGCACCGCACCGGATTTTCCGGACGAGGTCCTCAGCCGCGCGACCGTCCTGATCGTCGATAGTTACGCGATCGGGTCGCTGGATGTCGTGGCGCGGGCTCAGGGTCTCGGCCTTGCGATCCTCGGCGACGTCGAATGGAACGGCGGTCCAGCCACCGAGAGGCTGATCGCGCTCTGCGACCATCTCATTCTTCCCCTCGGCTTTGCGCGCACCGCCACGGGCCGCCGATCGCCGGCCGAGATACTCGATGCATTGTGGTTGCCGTCGCGGTCCGCCGTGGTTCTGACGGATGGCGGCAGGGGCGTCTACTATCGCGGACGCGACGAAGCCGGGCTGTGGCACCTGCCTCCGCACCGGGTTGAAGTCGTCGACTCGACCGGCGCCGGCGACTGCTTTCATGGCGCCTACGCCCTTGCATTGACGCGCGGCGCCGACACCGCGGGCCGGGTCGCATTCGCGGCCGCTGCTGCGGCTCTTTCGATAACGGGGCGGGGCGGGCGTGAGGCGCTTCCGACCGACGATCAGGTCAAGGCACTCCTGGCATCGACGAACGCGCCGTCGGCAGTCGAACTGAAGCATGCGCGGCTCGATACCGCAACAGAGCCCGAACTATCCGAGGAAATATCTCGCAGGTGAACACAAGCCGAGGATAATCATAAAAATCAGTGGCTTGGACTTGTGGAGGGAGGAAGATGGCAGAAGTCGTTCTTGAGAATATCTGCAAGACCTATGGCAACAATTTTCACGCAATCGACCAGCTGAATCTGTCGGTCGAGGACGGCGAGTTCCTGATACTCGTCGGGCCGTCCGGTTGCGGCAAATCCACCGCGTTGCGGATGATCGCGGGATTGGAGGACGTCACCAGCGGCAGCCTTCGGATCGGCGGTATCGACGTCGTCGACATGCCGTCCAAGGACCGCGACATCGCGATGGTCTTCCAGAGCTACGCGCTCTACCCGCATATGACGGTGTTCGAAAACATCGCCTTTTCGATGCGGCTGGCCGGCAAGCCAAAGGCCGAGCGCAAGAAGCGCGTCGACGAGATCGCCAAAACCCTTCAGCTGACGTCTCTGCTGGACAGCAAACCCGCGAACCTTTCGGGCGGACAGCGTCAACGGGTTGCGATGGGCCGCGCCATGGTGCGCGAGCCGGCCGCCTTTCTCATGGACGAACCGCTTTCCAATCTGGACGCGAAACTGCGCGTGCAAATGCGCGCCGAAATCACCAGCCTGCAAAAGCAGCTCGGCGTAACGACCATATACGTGACCCACGATCAAACCGAAGCGATGACGATGGGGGACAGGGTCGCGGTGTTGAAAGGCGGCGTGCTGCAGCAGGTCGACACCCCCAAGAGGCTCTATGAATCGCCGGTGAACGCTTTCGTTGCGGGCTTCATCGGGTCTCCTTCGATGAACCTTTTCGAGGCGACCCTGACGGGCGACGAACTGACGTCCGGCGCCTTGGCTATCCGTTTGCAGGATGCGGCCTTCGTCCGCAGGCCGGGCTTGAAGTCCTATGCGGGGCGCAAGGTCGTGTTCGGGATCCGACCCGAGGATCTCTATGACAGCAACCTCGAATCGGGCCGCAAATATCAGACGATACCGGCAAAGGTGACCTCGATCGAAGAACTCGGATCCGAACACATCGTCCATCTCAACATCGATGCGGTCCGGGTGGACTCCGGCGACCCGGACGCGGTGCAGGATTTCGGCCTGGCGTCGAACGCGGTGGCGAGATTCGAACCGGCCAGCACGGTCCGCGCCGGCTCGGAAATCCGCTTGGCCCTGGATGACGCCAAGCTCCATTTCTTCGATCCCGAGACGCATCTGGCGATCTGAAGACCCGCGGCAAGGCCCGCAGGTGAGGGTGAGGCGCCTGCGTAAGAAGACTTCTGAATAACCAGACGGTCGTCCGCATTGTGCGGTCGATCCCCAAAGAAGGAGGAGAAAATGACGTTTCGTATTAAACCCGCGGTGCTGAAAATAGCCGCGGCCGCATGGTTGCTCGGCGCAACCGGCGCCCTGGCGGACACGACGCTGGAATTCACCCAATGGTGGGAGCCCGAATTGCCGGCTGGCTCGCTCAGGTCAATCATGGATGAGTTCGAGGCCGCAAACCCCGGCGTAAAGGTGACGCTGGTCAGCGGTCCCTACGCGACCACGCGAGACCAGATCTCGGTTGGTGCTGCGACCGGAACGCTCAGCGACGTCGTCGGTCTCGACGGTGCCTGGGTGAACAATTTGAATGCGCAGAACGCGCTCGCCGACATGAACCCGATGATGGATGCGAGCAAGTTCGACAAGAGCCAGGTCGCCGACATCATCAAGGTCGACGGCAAGGCGGTGATGTTTCCCGTGGCATCCTTCGTCTATCCGGTCTTCGTCAATTTGGACCTCGCCGCCAAGGCCGGCGTGACCAAGCTGCCGTCGACCCGCGCGGAATTTCTCGACGCCGCCAAAAAGATGACCGACGCCAACAAGAACCAGTATGGCTGGGTGCTGCCGCTGTCGCTGCAGTCTCCCGGCGGAGTCCAGAACGATCTGATGTCGTGGGTCTGGGCTTCGGGTCAGTCAATGATGGCGGACGGCAAGCCCGCCCTCGAGGGCAAGCCGGTGGTGGATATGCTCTCCTTCGTCAAATCGCTCAACGACGCCGGCACCATCTCGCCCGGCATCGCCACCAAGACCGAACAGGAAAAGGTCGAGGAATTCGTCAACGACCGTGTCGGGATGATGATCGACTCGCTCGCGCATGTGAACCTCATCCGCAAGCGCAATCCCAAGCTTAACTTCGACCTGATCCCGGTGCCGGTCGTGGAGAACTATAACGGCAAGCGCGGCCTTCCCTATGCCTCCTGGGGGATCGGCATCTCCGCCGCCTCGAAACATCAGGAGGAAGCCTGGAAACTCGTCCAGTATCTGATGAGCGAAAAGGTGAACGCCAAGCTCGTTTCGCTTGCAAACGCCTTCCCGGGCAACGTCAACGCCAAGCCCGACTTCGTGACGTCCGACAAGGCATTCGGCAAGGCTTTCGAGATCTTCAAGACCGGCTATCTCGCCAACGAGTTCACGGGCCTGCCGGTGGCTGAAGACCTGATGACCCAGTTCGACGTGCAGGCTCAAAAGATGCTTGCCGGTGAGCAAACGCCGGAACAAGCCGCTGCCGCTGCTCAGAAGGGCTGGATGGCGAAATTCTGACCGGCCTGTTCGTTTGCTATCTTCGACCGGGTGGCCTGGCTTCGGGCAGGCCACCCGGCAACAACGGATCGGCAATTTGAGATGGACCTGTTTTTGAAGCTTACCTTCTCTTGAAGGCGTATCCCAAGGTTGGCACATGACCCGGCAAAAGCGCTCCCACCACAAGCTGAAACGAGCGGTCGCACCCTACCTCTATCTGTCGCCCTCGCTGCTCATCATCGGCCTTCTGATGCTGTTGCCGATGGTGACGGTGATTGCCTATTCGTTCCAGAACAGCGCCGTGCTGCGTCGTGACCCATCCTTTGCCGGACTGAAGCACTACCAGGCGATCTTCGACGACCCGGTGTTCTGGGCGTCGCTTTGGCATACGCTTTACTTCACATGCATGAGCGTCATTTTCCACATGACCATCGGCATGGTCTTCGCGCTCATGCTGAACAGCGACCGCATCAATCCGACGCTGCGCAACATTCTGCGCGTGCTCTATATCTTGCCCTGGCTGTTTACCGCGGTGATCATCGCCGTGATCTGGCGCCTGCTGCTCGAGCCGAATGGCGTGGTGAACAGCATTCTCATGCAGATCGGCATCATCGGTTCCAAGGTCGAGTGGTTTTCCTCGCCGCAGACCGCGCTGCACGCCGTCACCTTCGCCAACATCTGGGCGGGCTATCCGCTGTTCATGGTCAGCCTGCTCGCAGGCCTGCAAGGCATTCCCAAGGATTTCTACGAGGCCGCCGATATCGATGGGGCGAAGGCCTACCAGAAGCTGATCTTCATCACCATCCCGCAGCTGATGCCGATCATCATCAGCATCTCGCTGCTCGATTTCATCTGGACCATGCAGGTCTTCCCGTTGATCTGGATAACCACGGGCGGCGGTCCGATCTACGCGACCGAGGTCCTCAGCACCTACACCTACAAGCTGGCGTTCTCGAGCTACAACCTGTCACAGGCGTCGGCGAGCGCCGTGGTCATCCTGCTGATCTCGCTTGGCCTGACGCTGTTCTATATCCGTTATCAGAAGGCTCGGTAGTCACCATGAGGAAACGAAACTCTGGCAAAGACAAGCTGATCACCGTCGCGCTGCATGTCGCTCTTGCGGCAGGGCTGTTCTTCGCGGCCTTCCCGATCTACTGGATGCTGAGCAGCTCGTTCAAGTCGAACACCGAAATCTTTGCCCTGCCGCCAACCATCCTGCCGAAGGCCTTCACGCTGGAAGCGTACGAGGCCATCCTTGGCGATCCGGTAAAGCTGCGCTTCTTCTTCAACAGCTACTTCGTGGCGGGAGCGGTGACCGTGCTGACTGTGCTGATCGCCTTGCTGGCGGCCTATGGGTTCAGCCGCTTCAACTTCCGCGGCAAGGGCAGCCTGAATACAATCATCATCAGCACGCAGACGATCCCGCCGATCACACTTTTGATCCCTTTCTTCGGGCTTGTCGTCTCGTACGGCATCTTCGACACCTATGTCGCGCTGATCCTGACTTACCTGGTGTTTACGCTGCCCTACGCGATCCTTTTGATGACGGGCTATCTGAACACCTTGCCCCGCGATCTCGATGAAGCAGTGGCTGTCGACGGCGGTAGCAGTTGGACCGCACTCTGGCGGGTGATCGTCCCGATTTCACTGCCTGGTATCGTGGCGACGTCGGTCTACACCTTTCTGTTGTGCTGGAACGAATTTCTCTTTGCCCTGACGCTGACCAAGTCGACGTCCATGCGCACCGTCCCGATCGGCATCCAGCTGTTGATGGGGCAGCACGCCTTCGAATGGAACCAGATGATGGCGATGAGCGTGCTCGGCTCGCTACCGCTCTTGCTCATCTACCTTGTTGCCCAGAGGTACTTCCTCGCCGGCATGACCGCGGGCTCGGTCAAGTAGGATGTCCATCCCCAGGAGAACTGACCCGCGTATTGCAATCGATGATTGGACCTTGTCTGCTGGCAGGCGATATCGCCGCGGCCTCGTCCGTCATCACCGTTCCGCTACTCGTGTTGTTCTTCTAGCGCCACATCATCGCGGGGCGGCATCGAGAGTAAGCGGTATCAAGGAATGAAAGGATGAACGTGAAAGACCTCAAAGTCGGCTGCCAGACCTTCACCTGGGAAATGCTGGGAGACCGGTTTACCGGCGGCCCCGACGATCTCCTGAAGGCGATCGGCGATGGCGGCTATGCCGGCATCGAGATCACCGACACCATGATCGGCCGCTATGCCGGCAAGCCGGCCGAGTTCGCCGCTGCCCTGAAGTCGTCCGGGCTGACGCTCGTCTCCTTCGCCTTCGGCTCACGCAGCGGCTTCACGCTGAAGGATCAGATCGGCACCGATCTCGAAACCGCCAAACGCTGGATCGACTTCGTCGCCGCCTTTCCCGGCGCGCTGGTGTCGATGGGCTCGGCGACCGTGGTGTCCGACGGACCGCGCGCCGACAAATTCGCCATCGCGGCGGAAGTCTACAACAAGGCCGGCGAGCTCGGCCGCAAGGCTGGCGTCCAGGTGGCGGTGCATCCCAGTTCGCACCACAACACGCTGCTGTTCGACCGCGCCGACTACGACGCGATTTTTGCCTTGCTCGATCCCGACCTGGTCGGCTGGGTGCCGGACACCGGTCACATCCTGCGCGGCCACAAGGACATGGCCGACACGCTCACCACCTACCGTGACCGCATCCGCTACATCCACCTCAAGGACGTCGACGCCAGCGGCACCTGGGCGATGCTGGGCGAAGGCGTCTGCGACACACCTCAAGTCATCGAAATCGCCGGTACCGCGCCGCACTTCAACGGCTGGCTGGTGCTGGAAGAAGAATCCGACACGGCCGCCGCCGATCCGGCCGCGGCGGTCAAGACCAACCGCCGGACAATGCGCGGCTACGGGGCCTGAGCGATGATCATGAAACAGGACAGACGCCTCAGGATCGGGGTGCTCGGCTGCGGCCCGATCGCGCAGTTCGCGCATCTGGAATCCTGCGTCAAGGCCGGCAATGCCGACCTCTACGCTATCTGCGACGCGGCGCCCGATCTGCTCGCCCGCATGGGCGCCACCTACGAACCGCAGAAGATGTATGCCGACTATGACGCGATGCTCGCCGATCCGGAGCTGGAAGCGGTGATCGTCGCCACGTCGGATGCCTATCACGTGCCGATGTCGATCAAGGCGCTCGATGCCGGCAAGCATGTTCTCTGCGAAAAACCGATCGGCACCTCGGTGGAGGAAGGCGAGGCGCTCGCGGCGGCGGTCAGGCGCTCCGGCAAGGTGCTGCAGGTCGGCCACATGAAGCGCTTCGACCCGGCGCTGGAGGCCGCGCGCGACTTCGTCCGCGACGAGATGGGCGAGGTGCTGGCGCTGAAGGCCTGGTATTGCGATTCCACCCACCGCTACACCAACACCGATGCCGTGCAGCCGCTGCCCGTCACCAGCAAGCTGGCGAAAAAGCCGGCGGGAAATCCCAAGGCCGATCTCAGGCAATATTTTATGCTGGCGCACGGATCGCATCTGGTCGACACGGCCCGCTTCCTCTGTGGCGACATCGTCGCCGTGCACGCCCGCCTCAACGAGCGCTTCGGCGCCTATTGCTGGTTTGTCGAGACTGAATTCGCCAGCGGCGCGCTCGGCCATCTCGATCTGACCGTCGCCGTGCGCATGGATTGGCACGAGGGCTTCCAGCTCTATGGCGAGAATGGCTCGGTCATCGCCAAGACCTTCAACCCCTGGTACTTCCGCGCCAGCGAGGTGGACATCTTCCATGAGAAGGACGCGACCTCGCGCAAACCGCTCGGCGCCGACGGCCATTTCTTCCGCCGCCAGCTCGAAGGCCTTGCCGACACCGTGCTCACTGGCGCGCCGATGCGCGGCGCCAATGTCGAGGACGGCATCGCCTCGATCCGCGCAATGGTGGCCATTGCCCGCTCTGTTGTATCAGGCGAACGGGTTGAGCTCGCCTCGGTTTCGGGTGCCGTCTGATGCGCCTCGGCATCTTCGCCAAGACTTTTCCCGGCACCGACCCGGCCGTCGTGCTGGCCGCGGTCAAGCAGGCCGGATATGAGACGACGCAGTTCAATCTCGCCTGCGCCGGCCTGCCGTCGATGCCGGATGCGGTGCCGGCGGATGCCGTCGCTGCCATCCGTGTCGCTGCGCGATCGTCTGCCGTTTCGTTGGCGGCGCTCTCGGGCACCTACAACATGGCGCATCCCGACAGGACGGTCCGCGACGAGGGCTTGAGGCGCTTGGGGGTGGTCATCGACACTGCCGCCGCCCTTGCCATCCCGTTGGTCACGCTCTGCACCGGCTCGCGCAATGCAGCCGACCAGTGGGCATATCATCCCGACAACGCCACACCGGCCGCCTGGTCCGACATGGCCGCCGAGATGGAAAAGGCGCTGGCGCTGGCCGAGACCGCAGGCGTGGATCTCGGCATCGAGCCTGAGCAGGCCAACATAGTCACTTCGGCGAGTGATGCGATGCGCCTGATCGCCGAGATGGGCTCGAAGCACCTGAAGATCGTGCTCGACCCGGCAAACCTGTTCGAGCACGCGACGCCGGACGAGGCGCGCACCATCGTCGCCGCCGCGATCGATGAAGCCGCCGGCCACATCGCCATGGCGCATGCCAAGGACCGGCACGGTGACGGCCGCTTTGCCACCGCAGGGCAAGGCGTTGTCGACTTCCCGGATTTCGTCGCGCGGCTGAAGGGCGTGGGTTTCGATGGCGCGCTCGTCACGCACGGCTTGTCCGCCGACGAGGCTGCCGGCGTCGCCGCCTTCCTGCGAGGGTTGCTCTGATGGGCGCGGCGCCGACGATCATGCTGTGCGACGATGCAGCGCTCCGTGTCTTCGATACGGGGCAGGGCCTTCCCATCGTCTTCCAGCACGGTCTCGGCGGCGATGCCGCGCAGGTGGCTTTGAACTTTCCCGACAGCCCTTCGCGCCGGCGGCTGACCGTCGAATGCCGCGCGCAAGGCGGCGCCAGTGCCGGCAGCAAGCGTCCGTTCTCGATCGCGATGTTCGCCGATGATGTAATGAACGCGGCCGACGCAGCCGGAATGGAGCGTTTCGTCGCGGGCGGCATTTCGATGGGAGCGGCGATTGCGTTGCACCTGGCGGCCCGCCACCCGGATCGCGTCTCTGGTCTCGTGCTGGTGCGCCCCGCCTGGACCTTCGACGTGGCCCCCCAGAATATGCAGCCTTACGTCGAAGTGGCGGAACTCATCCG
>NZ_RZSJ01000359.1:0-6239 GCF_003998025.1 Mesorhizobium sp. M8A.F.Ca.ET.021.01.1.1 | reverse complement strand
GCCAGGCCAAGCCCGCGAACAGCAGCGCGAACAGTGCCTTTCTTGCTGTATTGAACATGCTTGTCACCCCTAGAAACCCTCGGAACGGCGATCGTGTCCGAATGAAATTGGCTTTCAGGCGTGGATAATGAATTGCAAAAGTTAAAAGGCGTTTAACCTTGTCGATTAACCACGAATCTCTAAAATCCGGGAGATCTGGCGATGATTTCGACAGAATGAACCGGTTCTCCGGCCAACAAAAAGCCCGCCGGCGGGGCGGGCTTCGATGCAAGCAAGGCGGCGGCGCTTTCCGGCGGACGAATGTCAGGCGGCGCTGCGGGTTTCCGAGATGACCCCGACGATGTCGTTGACCACGGCCTCGACCAGTTGCGGATCGTCGCCCTCGGCCATGACACGGATCAGCGGCTCGGTGCCGGATGGGCGGATGACCAGCCGCCCGGCCTTGCCGAGACGGTGACGGGCGTCTTCGATCGCGGCCTTGACCAGGGCTTCCTCCAGCGGCTTGCCGCCGGCGATGCGAACGTTCTTCAACAGTTGCGGCACCGGCTCGAACTTCTTCGACAGTTCGCTGACCGGGCGGCCCTGCCGCTTGATGCAGGCCAGCACCTGCAGCGCCGAGACCAGACCGTCGCCGGTGGTCGAAAAGTCGGACAGCACGATGTGACCCGACTGCTCGCCGCCGACATTGAGCCCATGCGCACGCATATGCTCCACGACATAGCGGTCGCCGACCTTGGTGCGGTGCAATTGCAGCTTCATGTCGCCGAGAAAGCGTTCAAGGCCGAGATTGGACATGACGGTCGAAACGACGCCACCGCCGGCCAGCCGCCCGCTCTGGTGCCAGGATTCGGCAATCAGCGCCATGATCTGGTCGCCGTCGACGATGGCCCCGTTCTCGTCGACGATGACGACGCGGTCGGCATCGCCGTCGAGCGCGATGCCGATGTCGGCGCGCACTTCATGCACCTTCTTCTGCAGCCCGGCCGGATGGGTCGAACCGCATTCCCTGTTGATGTTGAAGCCGTTGGGCTCGACATTGATGGCCACGACCTCGGCGCCAAGCTCCCACAGCGCCTCTGGCGCCACCTTGTAGGCCGCGCCATTGGCGCAGTCGACGACGATCCTGAGACCCGAAAGCGACATCGAGCGCGGCAAGGTGCGCTTGGCGAATTCGATGTAGCGGTCGTGCACGCCATCGACGCGCTTGGCGCGGCCAAGCCCGTCGGAATCGGCGAGCGCCAGTTCGATGTCCTTGTCGAGCATGCTCTCAATGCGTTCTTCGATCTCGTCGGAGAGCTTGTAGCCGTCCGGGCCGAACAGCTTGATGCCGTTGTCGTAATAGGGATTGTGCGAAGCCGAGATCATGACGCCGATATCGGCGCGCAGCGAACGCACCAGCATGGCCACCGCCGGCGTCGGGATCGGGCCGAGCAGGAACACGTCCATGCCGGCGGCGCAAAGGCCGGCCACCATCGCGTTCTCGATCATGTAGCCGGAAAGCCTGGTGTCCTTGCCGAGCACGACACGATGGCGATGGCTGCCGCGCTGGAACGAAAGGCCGGCGGCCATGCCGACCCGCATGGCGATTTCCGCGGTCATCGGAAACTTGTTGGCGCGCCCGCGAATGCCGTCCGTGCCGAAGTAATTCCCTGCCATGCTAGCCAGTATCCCTGATTGTCCTTAGCCGGCACGTCATGCCACAATTGGCCGTCGTGCCCCGATCACATTGTGTGATTATATGTTACCAATCCTTAGAAAATCATTGTTGTGCACTGCACACAACCTGGTGGCGTCCTGTTACCGAGCCACCGTTGCGCCACAATATACCAGTTTTGCGAGCCATCGAGCGCGGATGCACCCCGAGAATTCTTAGCTCGGCGACAGTAAGGTCAAATGATTTCATCACCTTGTCGTTAGAAGGCGATTTCCGGCGATATATAAGCCACCTGGCATCTGGCGCAACCGACCGTTGAGCGTTATTGATTCGCTGGGACGTATAATGGGCTTCAGCCACGGAGAAACGCTATGCTCATCCACCGAATTGCCACTCTCACCGGCCTCGCGGTCGCGACGTTGTTCCTGGCCGCGCCAGCCAACGCGCTGACGATGGCCGAGTGCAGCACGAAGTATAACGCCGCCAAGGACGCGGGGACGCTTGCGGGGGCGACGTGGAACCAGTTCCGCAAGGCGCAATGCGGTACCGACGCCGCGGCCACCACCGAAACCAAGGCTGCCACCACCAAGGCGACTGAAACCAAGCCGGCCAAGACCACCAAGGCTGCGGCCGCGGCTGCCGACAGCCCGGCCAAGGGCCTGACCGCCAAGGAATGCAGCACCAAGTACCAGGCGGCCAAGGCCGCCGGCACGCTGAACGGCATGAAGTGGAACGACTTCCGCAAGGCTGAATGTGCCGCTGGTGCATCCGCTGCCGCCGACACCAAACCGGCGACCACCAAGGCGGCGGCAGCTCCGGCCGCTGCTTCTGGCAAGGGTCTGAGCATGGCAGAATGCAGCACCAAGTACCAGGCCGCCAAGACGGCGAACACCCTGAAGGGCATGAAGTGGAACGACTTCCGCAAGGCTGAATGCGGCGCCAGCGCGTCCGACGACGACACCGTGCCCGCCCCGAGCGAGGCCAGTTACACCAAGGAGCCGGCAAAGCCGACGACGGTTGCGCCCAAGGGCGTCACCTTCCCGTCCGCGATCTCGGCGAAGTATGCCAGCGAAACTCCCGGAAAGGGTCGCATGCATACCTGCCTCGACCAGTACTATGTCCTCAAGGACGCCAACGCGCTCGGCGGCCTGAAGTGGATCCAGAAGGGCGGCGGCTTCTACAGCCTCTGCAATGCCAAGCTGAAGGGCTGATCGCGTAGCCATAGTCTCCAAACAAAGGCCCGCGCATCGCAAGATGCGCGGGCCTTTTTGTTGCGCGCGAAGACGCCTGCGGCTTTGCACGCATGTCGCGGGGGCTGCCGGCATCATCAAGTCGCCTACACTGCCCACCGCCAAGCTCATCGATAATCCGCAAAGATTCTGGTTGAACATATAAAGAACAAAACGTATACAAAAGGACGTCAAGCTTATTGTCAACCAGGAGGGTCTTATGCACAGTTTGAAATTGGCGGTATTGGCTGCGACCGCATTTGTTGCTTGGAACGTCGCCCCTGCAAGCGCACTGACGATGAAGGAATGCGGCGAGAATTACCGGACAGCCAAGGAAGGCGGCACTCTGAACGGCATGGACTGGGCCGCTTTCCGCAAAGAGAAATGCGCGACGTCCGCCGCCGAGAGTGTCAGCGCGGATACGGTCGAAACCACGCCGCAGCCGAAAAAGGAAACCAGCGCGGCGGTCGCCCCAACTGTAGCGCCGGTGGGCGTGACATTCCCGACCACCCTCGCCGCCGAGTTCAAGACCGAAAAGCCCGCGAAGGCGCGGATGAAGACCTGCCTGCAGGGTTACCACGGCAACAAGGAGGCGGGTACGTTGAACGGCCTTCGCTGGATCCAGAAGGGCGGCGGTTATTACAGCCTTTGCAATGCGCGGCTGAAAGCTGAATCATAAAAGTCGAATACGGCGGATAAAGCGGTTCACAGTTTTTCACGCAGACGTTGAGCCGTGATCCTCGGGCTTGTCCCGAGGATCTGCTGTCGGGCGACATCTGGGCGCCGGGTATGAGTTGGAAACCGCCAACTGCGTTTGCAGGTCATCGGGACAAGCCCGAGGGGTGACGCTCCAACGTACGTCCGGCGCGCCCCTTGAGTTCTGAAGCAATTTCCAGGAAAAGTGCGTAGCGGTTTTCTGTCCGGAATTGCGTGAAAACAAAGAGTTAGAGCGGGTTAGCGATTGTCAAACGCTGAACCGCTCTAGCCCTGCGGTTGCGGCTCCATGCCGCCTTCGGGCTCGGGACCCTTCTTGCGGCGGCCTCCGGACTTCGGAACGGCCGAGCCACGGCTCGGCGGTGTGTCGTCGCCAAGGTCGCGCGAGGGCTTCTGCCCTGCGATCAACTGCTTGATCTCCTCGCCGGACAGTGTCTCGTATTCGAGCAGGCCTTGCGCCAGCGCGATCCATTCCTTCTTCTTCTTGGTCAGCACCGACTTCGCCGTCGAATAGGCGTCGTCGATCAGCCGGCGCACTTCCGCATCGATGATCTGCGCCGTCTCTTCCGAGATGTTTTGCGTGCGCGCCACCGAATGGCCAAGGAAGACCTCTTCCTGGTTGTCGCCATAGGCGACATGGCCGAGCTTGTCGGAGAAGCCCCAGCGCGTGACCATGGCGCGCGCCAGCTTGGTCGCCTGCTCGATGTCGGAGGAGGCACCCGACGTGATGTTCTCCTTGCCGAACTTGAACTCCTCGGCGACGCGGCCGCCCATCATGATGGCGAGGCGCGAGACCATGTATTTGTAGCTCATGGAGTACCGGTCGCCTTCCGGCAACTGCATGACCATGCCAAGCGCGCGGCCGCGCGGGATGATGGTCGCCTTGTGCAGCGGATCGGCCGACGGCACGTTGAGCGCCAGGATGGCGTGGCCGGCCTCGTGATAGGCGGTCAGCTCCTTCTCGGCCTGGGTCATGGCCGACGAGCGGCGCTCGGCGCCCATCATGATCTTGTCCTTGGCGTCCTCGAACTCGGCCATGGTGACGAGGCGCTTGTTGCGCCGCGCGGCCATCAGCGCGGATTCGTTGACAAGGTTCATCAGGTCGGCGCCGGAGAAGCCTGGCGTACCACGAGCGACGACCTTGAGGTCGACATTGGGCGCCAGCGGCACGTTGCGCACATGCACCTTGAGGATCTTCTCGCGGCCGACGATGTCGGGGTTGGGCACCACCACCTGGCGGTCGAAACGGCCGGGACGCAGCAACGCCGGATCGAGCACGTCGGGCCGGTTGGTGGCGGCGATCAGGATGATGCTTTCGTTGGATTCGAAGCCGTCCATCTCGACCAGCAACTGGTTCAGCGTCTGCTCGCGCTCGTCATTGCCGCCGCCGAGACCGGCACCGCGATGGCGGCCGACGGCGTCGATTTCGTCGATGAAGATGATGCAGGGCGCATTCTTCTTGGCCTGGTCGAACATGTCACGGACGCGGCTGGCGCCGACGCCGACGAACATCTCGACGAAATCCGAACCTGAAATGGTGAAGAACGGCACGTTGGCTTCGCCGGCGACCGAGCGGGCAAGCAGCGTCTTGCCGGTGCCGGGAGGACCGACCAGCAGCACGCCGCGCGGAATCTTGCCGCCGAGGCGCTGGAACTTCTGCGGATCGCGCAGGAACTCGACGATCTCTTCAAGATCTTCCTTGGCTTCGTCGACGCCGGCGACGTCCTGGAAGGTGACGCGGCCATGCGCCTCGGTCAGGAGCTTGGCCTTCGACTTGCCGAAGCCCATGGCGCGCCCGGAGCCGGACTGCATCTGGCGCATGAAGAATATCCACACGCCGAG
This sequence comes from Mesorhizobium sp. M8A.F.Ca.ET.021.01.1.1, assembly GCF_003998025.1. Lineage (NCBI taxonomy): Bacteria > Pseudomonadati > Pseudomonadota > Alphaproteobacteria > Hyphomicrobiales > Phyllobacteriaceae > Mesorhizobium > Mesorhizobium sp. M8A.F.Ca.ET.021.01.1.1. Next base: position 800 of record NZ_RZSJ01000359.1, on the reverse strand, counting down.
GATGAGGATCATCGGCAGCCACGAGATCAGGTAGCCGAACAGCGAATTGGAACCGTCGGTCTCGGGCCGCGCATTGATGGTGACGTTCTTGTCCTGCAGCCGCGAGACCAGTTGGGGATCGCCGGGCGAATAGGTCTGGAAGCCGCTGGAATTGTCGGTGTAGGTGCCGGTGATGCGGGCACCCGCGATGGTCACCGTCTTGACCCGGCCGGCCGCGACATCCTGCAGGAACTGCGAATAAGGCACATCGCTCGAAGCCCCGCGCGTCTGCGGCGTCTGGAACAGATTGAAGAGGGCGATGAGCAGGACCGCTATGATCGCCCAGAGCGCGAGGTTGCGATAGTTCGGATTCATCAATTGTCCCGTTGGTGTCCGCGAGCGGACAGCATCATGAGAGGAAACTTGGGCCTAACATAGGGAGAGCGTCCCCCCTTGCCAAGCAGAACAGCATGTCTGGGTTAAGCTTTCGCGCAGCATCAACCGGCACTGTGGCCGGCGAATGGCAAGGCGGGAAACGGCGCCGCGCCGATCAACCCGGCGACGGCGCGCGCCGGGGCCAGATCGAAGGACGGCAGGAAGCGGGCGAAGGGAGCAACGACTGGCGAGGCCGCAAACCCTTGCGATGTCGGCCAATCAGGCGCCGAACCGGCCTTTTCGACGGCTTGCAGCAGGCCTGGTTCAGCCGCCAATGCCGCGCGCATCAGGCTTGGCGGGGTTTCGCCCCGGCCTACAGCCAGCCGCTTCGCCGCCAACGCCCCGAATGGGGCGATCAACAATGCGCCGCTGGCGTCGTGCAATGT
>NZ_RZSJ01000358.1:0-6239 GCF_003998025.1 Mesorhizobium sp. M8A.F.Ca.ET.021.01.1.1 | reverse complement strand
AGATGGGCATTGCCAACGTCTTCGGTGACGACCAGACACGCGCTTTCTTCCGGGGGCTGTTTACGCAAGCGCTTGCCGAGGACAAGCCTTGCTTCGTGCTGCATGGGCTGGAGGTCGCCGGCAAGTTGCGCGCCGTCACCGGATCGAGCCGCTCGGGCCGGCGCCTGATCTGCGAGTTCGGGGCGATCGCCGAGGATGAACTCGCCAACACCAGCCCGGGCGACTTCCTGTTCTTCGACAACATCCAGAACGCCTGCCAGAGCGGGTTCGCGGTCTATGATTTCTCCGTCGGAGACGAGCCCTACAAGCGGCTGTGGTGCGATATCGAAACGCAGCATTTCGAGGTCCTGGTTCCGCTGACGCTCAAGGGCCGTGCGCTGGGACAGGCACTTCGCCAGGGCGCGCGGCTGAAGGCCTTTGTCAAGAACAGCCCGACGATCTGGAAGCTAGCCAAGATGCTGCGCCGCAAGGCAGCCGGACAGACGCCCCCCCTTCCGACGGAAGACGAACACTAGACCTCAGAAATTGAGAGCCTCGCGGAGCGCTGGGCCTGCCCTAACGCGCAGATCGAGATCAGCCTCGATGTGGTCGATGTGGTGCAGCATCAAGCGGCTCACCAGCCCGGAGTCGCGGCTTTCCAGCGCACCGACAATACCCGTGTGCTCCGTGTGGCCGCAGGCCGATACGCCAGACCGTCCGTAAAGCGCAATGACAAGCGACGAGCGCGCAACCAGTTCCTCCATGAAGCGCTGCAGGATGGCATTGCCGGCGACCGAGGCGAGCAACAGATGGAAATCGCCGGACGCCTTGATTTCGGAACGCCGCGCCGTCGGACCGCGCTCGGCGATGAAGCGGCCCTCCTCGTCGAGTTGCGCCCTGAAGGCGACAATATCGGCTGATGTGACCCGCTCGCAGGCGGCAGTGGCAATGCCCGGCTCGATCAGCCGGCGCGAGGCGAACACCTGGCGCGCTTCCTCGGGCGATGGATTGGCAACGAAGGCGCCTCGATTGCGCTCGGTTCGCACCAGCCCTTCGAAAGACAGCATCTGCAGCGCCGCGCGAGCGACGGTGCGCGACACGTCGAACAGCGTGCCGACCTCGCCTTCCGACAGCTTGGTGCCCGGCGTCAGCCTCCGGTCGACTATGGCGTCGCGCAGACTGTCGCGAATCGCCTGGGCGCGATCCTGGTTGGCGCTGTCTGCGGCGGAATAGACCTGATCGGTGATGTTCATGGCGATGATGGTTCCCGCCCTCTTCTAACGCGAGTCCTCGCTCGTGCACGAGAGGCAAAGTGAACACGAAGTAGAAAAAGATTGCATACGATTTTTGTGCAGATCGCGCGCGATAGCTCATAATTTGTGCAATGCACAAAGTAGCCTCGAAGGTAGGCAACCGGCAAGAAGCCTGATTTCTTTAAACGATTCAAACGCTTGGCCCCACATCCCCAGGTTGGCACGCATGATGCTTTGGTTAATGCACCAAACGGGGAAGCCTGAATGTCCAAAGCCGCCGAGATCGACATCGTGTCCGTTTCGAAAGTCTATGGAACGACGACCGCCGTCGAGGACATCAGCCTGAAGATACCGGCGGGCACCTATTGCTGCCTGCTCGGCCCTTCCGGCTGCGGCAAGACCTCGACGCTGCGCATGATCGCCGGTCACGAAAGCATCTCGTCAGGCGACGTACGGCTCGGCAACATTGTTGTCACCGACCTGCCGCCGGCAAAACGCGGCACGGCAATGATGTTCCAATCCTATGCACTGTTCCCGCATCTGGATCTCGTCGACAATGTCGCTTTCAGCCTGAAGATGAAGGGCGTCGACAAGGAACAGCGCCGTGCCAAGGCGCTCGAAATGCTGAAGCTGATGCAGATGGAGGCCTATGCGACGCGCCGGCCCGCGCAGCTTTCCGGCGGCCAGCAGCAGCGCGTGGCGCTCGCCCGGGCTTTGATCACCGATCCGGAAGCGCTGCTGCTCGACGAGCCGCTGTCGGCGCTCGACCCGTTCCTGAAGATCCGCATGCGCGCCGAGCTGAAGAAACTGCAGACCTCGCTCGGCATCACCTTCGTCCACGTCACCCACAGCCAGGAGGAGGCCATGGCCTTGGCGGACCTGATCGTGGTGATGAATGAGGGCCGTATCGAACAGGCGGCGCCTCCGCGCGACGTGTTCGAACGGCCGGCCACGGCCTTCGTCGCGCGCTTCATGGGCGACCACAATGTCATGTCCGGCCGGGTCACCGGCGAGCATGACGGCATGGTCGTCTTCGACGTCAATGGCGGCGGCTCGCTCGCCGCCTGCGGTCACGGTCGAGAGCCGGGCGCGCCGATCGATATCGCCATCCGCACCGATCATGTGCGCATCGGCGACGCGCCTGCGCCCGGCCTCGGCTTCACCGGCATCGTTTCCAACGTCGAATATCGCGGCCATTCGGTAAAGTTGTCGGTCAACGGCGCCGGCATCGATGACTTCACGGTGATCGTCGACGATTCGGATTTCTTCGCAAAGCCTGTCGCCGTCGGCGACGCCGTGCCGCTCGCCTGGGACCGGCAGGACGCGGTCGTTCTTGGCCGGCTCAATTGATGACCGCCTTCATTCAACACTCAATGACCAAACCAAAACAAGACAGGGGAATGAACATGACAAAGACGACTGAAACAAAAACGGGAATTTCGCGCCGCTCGCTGCTGAAGACGGGGGCTGCTGCCGTCGGCTTCGCCGCCGGTTCCGGCGTCATCACAGGCTTTCCGACCATCTGGGCGCAGTCCAACATCACGCTGCGCCAGTTCGGTACCGGCGTGTCGAACCTCAATGCCATCGCCGACAAGTGCAAGGCCGATCTCGGCATCACGCTGGAGATGACCGCGACCGATTCCGATGCCGCCGCCCAGCGCGCCGTGACCCAGCCCGACAGCTACGACATCGCCGACATCGAATACTGGATCTGCAAGAAGGTGTTCCCGAGCGGCGTGCTGCAGCCGATGGATGTCAGCAAGCTGAAATATTACGACGAACTGGTGCCGCTGTTCAAAACCGGCAAGCTGACGCCCGACAGCGTCATTGCCCAAGGCACGGCGCCGCACACGGTCGGCTTCGTCGAGGCGCAAGACAGCAAGACCTTCGCCAAGGCACCGACCAACTGGTTCACCATGGTGCCGACCATCTACAACGCCGACACGCTGGGCATCCGCCCCGACCTCGTTGGCCGCGACATCACCACCTGGGCCGACATCATGGACCCGGCCTTCAAGGGCAAGACCGCGATCCTCAACATCCCGTCCATCGGCATCATGGACGCTGCGATGATCATGGAAGCTACCGGCAACATCAAATATGCCGACAAGGGTAACATGACCAAGGACGAGATCGACAAGACGATCGACTTCCTAATCAAGGCCAAGCAAGCCGGCCAGTTCCGCGCCTTCTGGAAATCCTTCGACGAGAGCGTCAATCTGATGGCGTCGGGCGAGGTGGTGATCCAATCGATGTGGTCGCCGGCGGTGGCCGCCGTGCGCTCCAAGGGCATTCCCTGCCGCTTCCAGCCGCTCAAGGAAGGCTACCGCTCATGGGGCGGCGGCCTTGGCCTCGCCGCCCATCTCAAGGGTGCCGAGCTCGACGCCGCCTATGAATACATCAACTGGTACACTTCCGGCTGGGTCGGCGGCTATCTCAACCGCCAGGGCTACTACTCGGCCAACATGGTCTCGGCCAAGAAGTTCATGTCGGAGGACGAGTGGGGCTACTGGATCGAAGGCAAGCCGGCCAAGGGCGAGATCAAGGCGCCCGACGGCACCGTCATGGAAAAGGCCGGCGCCGTGCGTGACGGCGGCTCCTTCGAAGAGCGCATGGGCAAGGTCGCCTGCTGGAACTCGGTCATGGACGAGGATCGCTACATGGTGAAGCGCTGGAACGAGTTCATCGCGGCGTAAAGGGAACAAGCGCCCTCCTCTACCCCTTCTCCCTGGCTGGAGAAGGGGAACGCGGCCCGGCCGTATCGCCAAACCCGAGAGCATTGATGACAGTCGCGCTCGAACGCCCCGCAATCGCCGCCGCGAAACCAGCCCGACGACGCCGGTTCTCCATCGGCGCCGTCGCGCCCTATCTGCAGTCGGCACCTCTGGCGCTGATCCTCGGCGCGTTCTTGCTGCTGCCCATCATCATGATCGTCGTCGTGTCGTTCTGGGACTACGACTTCGCCACAATGTACCCGGACTTTCTCACCACCAATTATTCCGACGTTCTCGGCTCCTGGGTCACCTGGAAAACCTATCTCAACACCATCAAATTCGCATTCATCGTCTGGGGGCTGACCCTGTTCATCGGCTTCTGGGTCGCTTATTTCCTCGCCTTCCACATTCGAACGACCGCCATGCAGATGGTGCTGTTCCTGGTCTGCACCGTGCCGTTCCTGACCTCGAACATCATTCGCATGATCTCGTGGATACCAGTGCTCGGCCGCAACGGGCTGATCAACTCGACGCTCGTGCATCTCGGGCTGGTGCCGAAGCCCATCGAATGGCTGCTCTATTCGGAATTCGCGGTCGTGCTGGCCATGGTCCACCTCTACACGCTGTTCATGGTGACGCCGATCTTCAACACGCTGATGCGCATCGACCGTTCGCTGGTCGAGGCCGCGCGCGATGCCGGGGCTTCGGGCGGGCAGGTGCTGTGGAACGTCATCATCCCGCTGGCCAAACCCGGCATGGCGATCGGCACCATCTTCGTCGTCACCCTGGTAATGGCCGATTTCTCCACCGTGCAGGTGATGTCGGGCGGTCAGAGCGCATCCGTCGCGCTGATGATGAAGAACCAGATGTCGCTGCTGCAATATCCAGCCGCCGCCGCCAACGCCGTGGTGCTGCTGGTGCTGGTGCTCTTGATGGTCGCCGGCATCCTGCGCATCGTCGACATCCGCAGAGAACTGTGACGTGAACCACGAAAAACGCACTCTTGAATTCTACGCGCTGGCGGTGTTCTTCGCGCTGTTCGTGCTGTTCCTCTATGGCCCGCTGTCGGCGATCCTGATCCTTTCCTTCCAGGGCGAGACCGGCGGCCTCACCTTTCCGCTCAACGGCGTATCACTGCACTGGTTCGCCAATCTGTTCGAGCGCCAGGCGGTCGGCGATTTCGGCGGCAGCTTCAAGCGCTCGCTGGTTCTCGGCCTTATGGTGATGATCGTCACTGTCGTCGTCTCGCTGCTGGCCGGGCTGGCCTTCCGCCAGAAATTTCGCGGCGCCACCGCTTTGTTCTACCTGGCGGTCGCCAGCCTTGTGGTACCCTCCATCATCATTTCGCTGGGCATCGGCGTTGTCTTTCAGCAGGTCGGCTTCCGACCAGCCTGGTATACGTCAGCCTTCGGCGCGCATTTGACCTGGACCTTGCCGTTCGGCGTGCTCATCATGTTCGCCGTCTTCAACCGCTTCTCGCCTGCCTATGAGGAAGCCGCACGCGACCTTGGCGCCTCGTCCTGGCAGACCTTCGCCCATGTCGTGCTGCCGATGATCGCGCCAAGCCTGATCGGCGTAGGCCTGTTCGGCTTCACGCTGTCCTACGATGAGTTCGCCCGCACACTGATGACCTCGGGAACCTTCAACACACTGCCGCTCGAGATCTACGGCATGACCACCAATGTCACCACGCCGGTTCTCTACGCGCTGGGCACGGTGACCACCGTGTTTTCCTTCCTGGTGATCGTCGCAACGTTAGGCGCCATCCTCTATGTCGGCCGCCGCCGGACCAGGGCGTGATCGTGCGGATACTGGTGGTAAATCCCAACACGACGGCGAGCATGACCGAGACGATCGCGGCCGCCGCGCGCAGTGTCGCCGGTGTCTGGACCGAAATCGTCGCCGTCACGTCGTCCATGGGGCCGGCCTCGATCGAAGGTTATTATGACGAGGCACTGGCGGTGCCCGGCCTGCTAATGGAAATCGCCGCCGGCGAACGTGCCGGGGCGCAGGCCGCGATCATTGCCTGCTTCGACGATACCGGGCTTGATGCCGCCAGGGCCATGGCCGCCATTCCCGTCATCGGCATTTGCGAGGCAGCCCTCAGCATGGCCTGCTTCATTGCCCAGCGTTTCACTGTCGTAACCACCACCGAACGCTCGCGTGTGCCTGTCGAGGGGTTGGTGCAACGCTATGGCATGTCGGGTCGGGCGCGCGTGCGAGCCGCCGATATTCCGGTGCTGGCACTCGAGGACCCGGCATCGGGGGCGGTCGACAAGCTGCGCGGTGAGAT
>NZ_RZSJ01000357.1:0-6283 GCF_003998025.1 Mesorhizobium sp. M8A.F.Ca.ET.021.01.1.1 | reverse complement strand
TCCTCCTGGAGGTCACAGGCGAAGAGAAGGCGAGGATCACGGTTATCGATCTGATCGGCCATTTCTCAGTCAAGACCGACCGCATGTTGCTGGCGAGCTGATCATCATGGGCTTCATTCAGGACGTTCTCGCCAGCTTCGTCGCGATCATGCCGGTCACGCTGGCGCAAAGCCTGATCCTGGCCTTTGTCGTGCTCGGGATCATGATTCCGTTTCGCATGCTGAATTTTCCCGATCTCACCAGCGAGGGCGCCTTTCCGCTGGGCGGCTGCATCTGCGGCGTCCTCCTTGCCGCCGGCGCATCGCCGTTGGTAGGCATCGCCGCCGCCCTCGTTGCCGGCTTCGCGGCGGGCTGCTGCACCGCCTTCATCCATCTGCGCTTCCGCATCCACACGCTTCTGGCGGGCATCCTGATGATGACGATGCTCTACAGCATCAACCTTCGCATCATGGGCAAGTCCAATCTCTCGGTCTTCGGCTCGCCGACGGTGTTCGACTGGGTGCCGTTCGCGCGGCCGGGTTTTCCCGCCAGCAAGATCGTCGTCGCCGGCCTTCTCGCGCTGATCGCCTTCATGCTGCTCCACATGTTCTTCAGGACCGAGAAGGGGACGGCCGTGCGTGCCGTGGGCGCCAATCCCGACATGGCCGAGGCGCAAGGCATCAATGTCTGGGCCGCGACCATAGGCGGTGTCGGGTTGGCGAGCGCTTTTTCGGCTTCAAGCGGCGCGCTGATGGTGCAGTCGCAGGGATTTGCCGACGTCAATATGGGATTGGGGATCCTCATCAACGGCCTTGCCGCGCTGATGATCGGCGAGGCCGTCGTCGGCAAGCAGACGGTCTGGCGCCAGCTGCTGGCGCCCTTCGCCGGCGCGATCATCTACTACCAGCTGGTGTCGTTCTGCCTTGCCGCCGGCATGCCGCCGCCCGACCTGAAGCTTGCCACGGGTCTGTTCGTGCTCGCCATGCTTGCCTTGCCCAGCCTCAAGCGTAGCCGCGGGTCCGCGCCGGCACGCGAAGCGATCCGTGAATAACCAGGGCATGAATAACCAGGGAATGTCACAAATGATGCGTGCACCGCTCGATTTCGCAGCCGTCGAGGCCATGGATGCGGCGGACCCGCTGCGCGCCATGCGCGACCGGTTCATTTTGCCGGAAGGCGTCATCTATCTCGACGGCAATTCGCTTGGGGCCGCGGCACCCGCCGTCTTCAACGAGCTGCAGAAGGCTGCCACCCAGGAGTGGGCGCAGGATCTCATCCGCGCCTGGAATACTGCCGGCTGGTTCGACATGCCGCTGGCACTTGGCGACCAGCTCGGACGGCTGATCGGCGCCGCGCCCGGCCAGACCGTGGTGTGCGATACGACCTCGATCAATATCTACAAGGTGCTGCATGCCGCACTCGGCATGCGGCCGGACCGGTCGGTCATCGTCGCCGAAGGCGACAGCTTTCCGACCGATCTCTATATGGCCGAAGGCGTGGCCTCGACGCGACCCGGCACTGTCTTGCGGCTCGAGGGCGTCGACGCGCCGACCATTGAGGAACTGATCGACGAGCGTGTCGCCGTCATCCTGGTCAACCATGTCAATTACAAATCCGGCCAGCTGCGCGACATGGCGGCACTGACATGCAAGGCCCATCAGGTCGGCGCGCTGATCGTCTGGGATCTCTGCCATTCCGCCGGCGCCTTGCCGGTCGAACTCGACAGCGCCAATGCGGATTTCGCCATCGGCTGCACTTACAAATATCTCAATGGTGGTCCGGGCGCGCCAGCCTTTATCTACGCCGCCACGCGTCATCACGACCAAGTCCAGCAGCCGCTCAGCGGTTGGTGGGGCCACGCGCGGCCCTTCGCCTTCGAGCAGGGTTATGCGGCCGGCAGCGGCATCCGTCGCTTCCTGTGCGGCACGCAACCGGTCTTGTCGATGCGGGCGCTCAAGGGGGCGCTGGATATCTGGGACGATGTCGACATGGCGACAGTGCGCAACAAGAGCATCGCGCTCACCGACCTGTTCATCCAACTCGTCGAGACCAGATGCGGCGCTTACGGCCTGGAGCTGGAAAGCCCGCGCGATGGCAAGCAGCGCGGCAGCCAGGTTTCGTTCCTCCACCCCAACGGTTACCAGGTGATGCGGGCGCTGATCGAGCGCGGCGTGATCGGCGATTTCCGTGCGCCATCGACGATCCGCTTCGGCTTCACGCCGCTCTATGTCGGTTACGCCGATGTATGGCAGGCGGTCGGGGTGTTGGAAGATATCCTGCGCACCGGCGCGTGGAAGGACGCGCGCTTCGCGGTCAAGACCGCGGTGACCTGAAGCGTCGGCGCAATTCCAGGAAAAGTGCCGCGCCGCTTTCCAGTCCGCACCAAGGAGCTCAGAGCCGGGTACGGACGTTCCAGAGTTCCGGAAACAGGACGACCTCGAGCATCTTCTTGAGGTAGGAGGCACCGGATGTGCCGCCGGTGCCGCGCTTCAGGCCGATGATGCGCTCGACCGTGGTGACGTGGTTGAAGCGCCATCGGCGGAAGTAGTCCTCGAAGTCGACCAGTTTCTCGGCCAGTTCATAGAACATCCAGTAGCGCTGCGGATCGCGGTAGATGGTCTGCCAGGCGACGAGGACCTCTTCGTTCTCGCTGCGCGTCTCTCGCCAGTCCGTGCGCCTGGCATCGGCGCCGATGTCGAATCCGTTGCGTGCCAGAAGCAGCAGCGCTTCATCGTAGAGCGACGGCTCGGTCAGGATTGCCTCCAGCCTGCCCGTGAGGTCCGTCCGGTGCTTGTGCGGCCCAAGCATGGCGAGGTTGCGATTGCCGGCCATGAATTCGATGGCGCGATACTGCCAGGACTGGAAACCCGAGGACTGGCCGAGCGCGTCCCGGAATTCGGTATATTCGCTTGGAGTCATCGTGCGCAGCACGTCCCAGGCGTTGTTCAGCTGCTCGAAAATGCGGGCGACGCGCGACAGCATCTTGAAGCTCGGCTCCAGCCGGTCGGCACGGATCGAGCGGATCGCGGCGCCAATCTCGTGCAGGGCGAGCTTCATCCAGAGTTCCGATGTCTGGTGCTGGATGATGAACAGCATCTCGTCATGCGCCGACGACAGCGGCGCCTGCGCGTCGAGTACTTTCTCCAGGTGCAGATAGTCGCTGTAGGACATGCGTTCTTTGAACGACATCTGTGCGCCTTCGGACGCCGGATCGTAGGGTTCGCTCAATTGATTTTCTCCGTGCGCAGGCGGAAGCGCTGGATCTTGCCGGTCTGGGTCTTGGGCAGCGCGGCGATGAATTTGACCGATCGCGGGTATTTGTAGGGCGCGATGGTTGCCTTGACGTGGTCCTGCAGGCGCTTGACGGTCATCGCGTCCGGCGCCACGCCTCGCACCAGCACGACATGCGCCTCGACGATCTGGCCGCGCTCGCCATCCTCGGCGCCGATGACAGCGCATTCGGCGACATCGGGATGCGAAAGCAGCGCCGCCTCGACCTCGGGTCCGGCGATGTTGTAGCCGGCGCTGACAATCATGTCGTCGGAACGCGCGGCAAAGTGAAAGAAGCCGTCCTCGTCCTGCGTGAAGGTGTCGCCGGTGAGATTCCAGCCGTCGCGCACATAGTCCTTCTGCCGGTCATCGGCCATGTAGCGGCAGCCGGTTGGCCCGCGCACCGCCAGCCGTCCGGTCTCGCCACGCGGCACTTCGCGCATGTCGTTGTCGACGATGCGCGCCTCGTAGCCGCCGACCGGCTTGCCGGTCGAAGCGGGCTTCCTGTCGTCAAAGCGGTTGGAGACGAAGATGTGCAGCATTTCCGTGGCGCCGATGCCATCGAGGATCGGCTTGCCGGTCTTTCGTGTCCACTCTTCGAAGACCGGAGCCGGCAAGGTCTCGCCGGCGGAAACGGCAACACGCAGCGATGACAGGTCGGCACCCTCATCCATGGCCTTCAGCATGGCGCGGTAGGCGGTCGGCGCGGTGAAGGAAATGGTGGCTTTGTAGCTCTCGATAATGTGGATCATGTTGGGTGGCGTCGCCTGTTCCAGCAGGGTCGCCGCCGCGCCGAAGCGCAGGGGAAAGATGGCCAACCCGCCAAGACCGAAGGTGAAGGCGAGCGGCGGCGAGCCGACGAAGATGTCGTCCGGCGTCACCTGCAGGACTTCGCGGGCGTAGGCATCGGCGATGATCAGCAGGTCGCGGTGGAAATGCATCGTCGCCTTCGGCACGCCCGTCGTGCCCGAGGTGAAGCCGAGCAGGGCGACATCGTCGCGGCCGGTGCTGACGGCGGTGAAGGTGACGGGCTTGTCGAGGGCGGCGCGGTCGAGCTCGGCATCATGGTTGGCGGTGCCGTCGAAGCCGATCACCTGCTTCAGGAACGCGCTGTCCTTGGCGCAGGCGGTCATCTCGTCCATCAGCCTGGTGTCGCAGAGCGCGATCGTGATCTCGGCCTTGTCGACGATCTTTGTGAGTTCGCCGGCACGCAGCATCGGCATGGTGTTGACGACGACGGCGCCGACCTTGGTGGCGGCCAGCCAACAGGCGACCATGGCTGGGTTATTGGCGGAGCGGATCAACACCCGGTTGCCCGGCTTGACGCCATAATTCTCGACCAGCGCGTGGGCGAGCCGGTTCGTCCAGTCGGACAGTTCCTTGTAGGTGCGGCGGCGGCCATTGCCGATCAGGGCGGTGTGGTCGCCGAGACCCTTCTCGACCAGCCGGTCGGTCAATTCGACACCGGCGTTGAGATGTTCGGGGTAGTCGAAGCCGTCGAGCAGGAAGTCGGGCCATTGTTCGGGCGGCGGCAGATGATCGCGCGTGAACGTGTCGGTATGCGCTGAAGGCCCAAGCATGTCGCCGCTGTCCCTGTCTGCTGCCCGGCCAGCGTGGGGGCACCTGGCCGGAGGCGGTGGATCTGAATTCCCATCTTTCGCGGAAGGCTTCGTGCAGCCGGCTACACCTTGTCGACCATGTCGCCGGAAAGGTGACGATTGGCAGATTCGGACAGCACAGCGGACCTCCCATTGTCGACTGTTCCGCAGGCAGGATCGCACCAGTCGAAATTTGTTTCAAGCCTAAAATGTTTTTGCCGGAGCATTGACGCATGACATGGCGGCGGCCATTGCTAGTGCAGAAACGATGCCGCTTCGGGGGAGGGTGCCGATGCCAGACCATCGCATTGCCGACTGGGACAATGCCTACGCCAACGGCGCCAATATCGCCGGCAGTGACCGTTGGCCGGCCGCATGGGCGGAACCCGCGCAGGCGTTCCGCGATGCGCTATCGGCACAGGGCCGGGCACGTATCGACATTGCCTATGGCGATCGTCCGCGCAACCGCTTCGACCTCTTTCTGCCCAAGGCCGCGCCGAGGGGCCTAGTGGTGTTCATCCATGGGGGCTATTGGATGGAGACCGACAAGAGCTTGTGGTCGCACCTCGCCGGCGGCGCGGTCGACAGCGGTTTTGCCGTGGCGATGCCGTCCTACACGCAGTGCCCCGACATACGCATCGCCGGCATCGTCACCGAAATCGGGACGGCTATCAGCAGGGCCGCGGCAATGGTCGACGGGCCGTTGATTCTGACCGGACATTCGGCCGGTGGACATCTCGCCAGCCGCATGGTGACGGTGACCACGCCTTTGGCTGCCGATGTCGCGCGGCGTATACGCCATGTCGTTTCGATTTCAGGCTTGCATGATTTGCGCCCGCTGATGTGCACGGACATGAACGCGACGCTGAAAATCGATGAGCATGAGGCGCAGACGGAAAGCCCGGCACTGCTGCGCCCCCTGGATGGTATCCGCATCACCTGCTGGGCCGGCGGTGGGGAGCGATCCGAATTCCTGCGCCAGAATGCGTTGCTGGCCAACATCTGGACCGGACTTGGCGCAATTACCAATGCCGTGGTCGAACCTGATCGGCATCATTACGATGTTGTCGATGGCCTTGCCGATCCAGCGCACGCCTTGACGCGGACTTTGATCTCGGAATAGCCGAGATCATTTTTGTCCTGTTATCAGCTATTTGTAAGATAATTCTTCAACGCAACATCAGAACGCTGCAAGCGTCTCCGGCAACAGATGCGGGAGCAAAAGGCGCGCGCACGACCAATCCGTTGGCATCGGCGAGCATCCTCAGCATCGAAGAATCCTGGATGCCGAACGGCGTCGCCACCAACCCGCTGCCGTCCTCCCGGACCACCGCCCGCACATAATCCTGGCGCAGATCGTTGGCCGCCATTGCGGCGCCCAGCCGTGCCTGGCGGATATCCTGACGATGATCGCGGCCGCCGAACCTCGCCAGAAG
>NZ_RZSJ01000356.1:0-6293 GCF_003998025.1 Mesorhizobium sp. M8A.F.Ca.ET.021.01.1.1 | reverse complement strand
GTTTCAGCACGTTCTTGGCCCGACCGCGGCCATAGCCGAGATACTGGAAATAGAGGCCGCGCAGCGAGGTGCGCGGATAATAGACCATCTGCGTCCTGCCGCTCATCCAGATCCTGTAGCCGGCCTGCCTCAGCCGATAGTCGAGTTCCGCATCCTCGTTGTGGCTGAACGTCTCGTCATAGCCACCGACGGCCTGGAAGGCCGATATCCGCATCAGCGCGTGATGGCCGTGGTCGACCCATTCTCCGGCGGAGAGGTGGCGGTGCTTCGAGCCACCGGTGCCGAGCTTGGAATTCTGCGCCGCCGCCGCCGCTTTCTGCACGGTGCCGCTGCCGCTGGTCAGCATCGAAACCACGACCGAATCGGCACCGGTGGCCTGCGCCTCCTCGACCAGCCGGTCGCAATAGTCTTCCGGATAGCCGCCATGGGCATCGATGCGGATCAGATAGTGCGCGCCCTCGCCAAATCTGGCCACCGCCAGGTTGATCGCGGCGCTCTGGATGCGCTTTTCATTGTGAAGCAGCACGATGCGCGGATCGTTCTTCTGGCGCTCGCCGACAATGGCGAGCGTGCCGTCGGTGCTGCCGCCATCGGCAACGACGATCCGCGCGCCAAGCCGTTCCGCCGCCGGGCAGAGCTGGTCGAGCAGCGCACCGATATGTGTTGCCTCGTTGAGACATGGGATCACGATCAGGCTGGGGGCAAGCGCTTGCGTCATCGGGCGATGTCCATCCTATGCCAAGGCTTCGGCTGCGAGGGGCTCGCGCATGGTGGTCAGGCGGCGCAGTTTTTCGACCAGGGCGCTGCAGTCGCCGCGATCGTAGCTCCACATCCTCGGATTGTGGGCCAGCACGCGCATCTTCAGCCTGCCGAAACGGTGCTGCTCCATCCCGCCAAGCGCGGTTTCCAACGCCTCGGGCGTGGCCTGCGGCAACAAAACGCCGATATCGCGCTGCCGCAGGAACCGTCCGGTCTCGGTGTTGTCCATCGAGATCGGCACCGCGCCGAAGCGGCAGCCTTCATAAAGGCGGTTGGGCAGCAGCCATTCGGAGTTCTGTCCCTCCTCGAAGAAATCGATCGCCCAGGAGAAATGGACGTCCTGATAGATCGCCGCCATGTCCTCCGGATTGCGATACGGCCCGCCAAACGACAGGTAAGGTTCGGCCTCAACGAAGGCATGGAAATCCGGGAATTCGGAAAGTGCCGGACGGCCGCGCAGCACGATCTCGAACCGGCCCTCCATGCGGCGCGTGAACCCGGCAAGCAGTTCGAGCGAGCGGCGGCAGCGCAGCGCCCCGAACCAGCCGATCCGCCATGGCGGGGCTACGGGTCCTTCGACCGCCTCAGGCTCGCCAGGCAGAACAGCCGCTGCCTCGAAATATTTGTTCTCGACCAGTTCCACCGGTGCCGCGACCTGGCGGAAGGGCCTGAAATAATTGGCGATGAAGGCGGGCGAACTGGTCACCAGCAGCTTCACGTCGCGCGCCAGATGGCGCTCGGTGGCGCGCAGCGCCTTGCCCAGAGCATCATCGCGGAGCACCAGGCGGTGAATGTCGAGGCATTCATAGACGATCGGGACCGCGGCGCCGAAAGCCGACCTTGCCCGGCGCGCCAGCGCCAGCATTTCCAGATTGCGCGCGATGATGAGATCCGGCTTCGGCATGCGCTTGAGCTTCGAACCTATCGATACCGCTGCTTTCGCCACCGCCGTCAGGCGCTGCGCGAATCGGCCATCACGCGTCGCGCCAAGGTCGATGGGCCGCAATCCTTCGATATCGGCGACAGGGGCGGCGGTACGGCGGAAGCCCGCCAGGGTGACCCGGGCGCCACCTGTCCGGAGCATCGTGATCCGTCGGCGAACCGCCGGGTCGGAAAT
Organism: Mesorhizobium sp. M8A.F.Ca.ET.021.01.1.1; assembly: GCF_003998025.1. NCBI lineage: Bacteria > Pseudomonadati > Pseudomonadota > Alphaproteobacteria > Hyphomicrobiales > Phyllobacteriaceae > Mesorhizobium > Mesorhizobium sp. M8A.F.Ca.ET.021.01.1.1. The sequence goes on along the minus strand of NZ_RZSJ01000356.1, from coordinate 4,417 downwards.
ATCGTGCACCAGGTACAAGACATGCAGCATGAAAACTCGACCGCTGTTTGACCCACCCAGGGAAAGCCTAGTACAGCTCTTGCTGCATCGCAACATTTTTGGCACGGCGATCCACGTTTTCTGTTGCACTGCAAAATTATTGCCGTAGTTTGTGGTCGGCGGCGGTTGTGGATTTCGGGCCCCGGAATCCGCGCAAAGATCAGGAATCCTGAATTTGGAAGCCAATCCATTCGATCCGCCGGAAGGCTCTCTGCGCAAATCGGTCGGCCGCGGCGCCGTCGTGACCGCCATGGCGCAGTCGGTGCGGGTCGCCACGCAGATCATATCCGTCATCGTGCTGTCGCGGCTCTTGTCGCCGCAGGATTTCGGTGTCGTGGCCATGTGTGCGCCGGTGCTCGCCTTCATCGCCCTGTTCCAGGATTTCGGCCTGACCCAGGCGACGATCCAGAAGACAGGCATCCGGCACGAGGAGGTGAACTACCTCTTCTGGATCAACGTCGCCGTCAGCGCCATCCTGGCCTGCGTGCTCGCGGGCGCGGCACCCCTGGTCGCTGCCTTTTACGGCGAGCCGCGTGTCGCTGGCCTGGTGGCGGCATTGGGGCTGCAGATCCTGGCTTACGGCCTGGGCGCACAGCATCTGGCGCTGCTGACGCGCCGCATGCAGTTCGGCCGCCTGGCGATCATCGACGTCGCCGGGGCCGTGGCGGGTCTGGCGGTATCGATTGCCTGGACCTTCATCGACCGCTCCTACTGGGCGCTGTTTGCCGGCACGCTGACCGGGGCGGTGCTTCCGACGCTCTGTTACTGGGCAAGCTCGCGCTGGCGCCCGGGCATGCCGCGCAAGGTCGCGGGCATCAGCGAGCTGATCAATTTCGGCGCCGGCATCACCGGTTTCAATTTCGCCAATTTCTTTGCCCGCAATCTCGACAACGTGCTGATCGGCAAATACTGGGGCGAGGCCCAGCTCGGCCTTTACGACCGTGCCTACAAGCTGCTCCTGTTCCCGCTCAGCCAGATCACCAATCCGCTGTCGAAGGTGATGGTGCCGGCGCTGTCGCGGCTGAAGGACGAGCCGGACCGCTATCGCAGCGCCTATCTGCGCGTCATGCCGCTGATCCTTTTGGTAGCGCTGCCCGGCGTCGCTTTCGCCACCGCCATGTCCGATGTGCTGATTCCCTTCGTGCTCGGCGAGCAGTGGCGCGCCAGCGCCTCGATCTTCCTGGCGCTCGGCTTTGCCGGCCTGCTGCAGCCGCTCAACAATCCGGCGGGCTGGCTTTTCGTCAGCCAGGGCCGCTCCGGAGACTTCATGCGCTGGGGCATCATCACGGCGGTGACCTCGGTGCTTGCCTTCGCGCTCGGCCTACCCTACGGCGCGCTCGGCGTGGCGGTCGCCCATGCGGTTAGCGAGTATCTGCGCACGCCCTTCCTGTGGCTCTATGTCGGCAGGAGCGGACCGCTGCAAGCCGGCCATGTGCTGCGCGCGGCAACGCCGTTCGTGCTTGGCGCGCATCTGGCGCTGGGCGCGGTCTGGCTGGTCAAGCCGATGCTGCCGCAGCAGCATGTCGTTGCCCTGGCCAGCGGCGCCATCCTGGCCTACGCGATCACCATCGTCGTCGCGCTGGCATTCGCGGCCGGACGCGAAGCCTTGCGGGAGGCCTTGAAGATGCTGCCTGCAAGAACGCCGGCGGCGACGCCGCGTGAGGCGCAATAATTTCGGCGCCTTTGTCGTCTAACCCTATCCCACCCGAGCATCAGGCCTGATCCATGCACTACCGATCGATCTCCGACATGAACGACGCGATTGTGAGTAACCTTCACCGGCTGCCGCGCGACATCGACCTGGTGGTCGGCGTCCCCAGAAGCGGCGTGCTGGCCGCGACGCTGGTCAGCCTTGCGGCGAACATTCCGATGACCGACCTGGATAGCTTCCTGGAAGGCCGGGTCTACACGTCAGGCATCACCAAGCGCAGGGCCGCACTCGACCGCAAAGTCTCGGAAATGCGCAAGGTGCTGGTGATCGACGACAGCGTTTCCGGCGGCAATGCCATGCGCGACGCCCGTGCCCGCATCAAGGGCGCCGGCATCGAGGCCGACTACACCTTTGCCGCCGTCTTCGGTCTGGAGCCCGAGCATCAGGAGACCGATCTGGTGTTCGAGGTCGTTCCGCATCCGCGCATGTTCCAGTGGAACTTCATGCATCACAAATTCCTGGCGCAATGCTGCGTCGACATAGACGGGGTGCTGTGTCTCGATCCGACCGAGGCCGAGAACGACGACGGGCCGGCCTATGAAAAATTCCTGAGCGAGGCGCGGCCGCTTCATGCCGTGACCCAAAAGATCGGCTGGTTGGTCACCAGCCGGCTCGAGAAATACCGTGCGTTGACCGAGGCGTGGTTGGCCAAGCACGAGATCCAGTACGACAAGCTCATCATGCTCGATCTGCCGAGCAAGGCGGAGCGCCAGCGGCTTGGCGCGCATGGCAGTTTCAAGGCCGATTTCTATCGCAAATCCGATGCCATCCTGTTCATCGAAAGCGAGCATGCCCAGGCGCTGAGGATCACGGAACTGTCGGGCAAACCGGTCCTGTGTGTCGAAACGCACATGGTCAGTTTTCCCGATGCGCTGTCGCTTCCGGCCCTGGGCCAAGCCGCGCGGAACCTGCCGGCAAGGCTGCGCCAGGTCAACTCGCAAGAGGGCCGCAAGAGCGCCGCCAAGACCATCGCCCGCGCCCTGCTTGGCGCGCGCGGCTATGAAACGCTGAAGAACCGGGTCAAGCGCCCAGCCTGACGCGGCGCGATCGGGTCGCTGTTTGACTAAGCGGCCTGGCGCGCGCTCTGCTGTGCCGCCCTGTCCAATATCGAGAAGAAGGTGACGAACTGACGGTCGGGGTCGAGCTCCGGCCGCCCGGCGAAGCTGCGCGCGAGGGCCGAGACCCGCTCATATTCCTTGTTGTCATTCCACAAAAGCCTGACGGCGGCGACCCAGTCGGCGAGCGGAGCATCATAGTCGAGCACCGCGCCGCCAGGGCCGATCGCTTCGGGCAGGCCGCCGCGGCGGGAGCCGACGACGGGAATGCCGCTGCAATGGGCCTCCGAGGCCACCCGCCCCCAGGCCTCTTCCCATTTGCTGGGCGCCAGCAGGATCCGGGTGCGGCCATAGACCGTCTTCATGTCGCTGGTGCGGCCTTCCAGCGTGACATTGCCGAGCGGCGCGATCGTCTGCTCGATGCGTGCCCGGTGATCGTCCGCCAGTTTCCAGCTTTCGACGAACAGGAAAGGGATTTCGGGGCACGCGCCGGCGATGCGCACCGCAAGCTCGAAGCCCTTTTCCTCATATGGGTTGATCAGGGTGACGAACTGGCCCGACGTCGGCGTGCTGTAGTGCGTCGGATTGATGGTCGGCGGGATTACGGTTGTCTCGATGCCGAACTCCCTGGCGTAGGTGCGCGCGGTGAACTCGGAATTGGCGATATAGAGCGCCGAGCCCAATTCGCGCAGGTCGCCTCCCAGTTCGTGAAACTCGACATTGCGGAGATAGACGACCAGCGGCACGCCCTTGGCCTGCAACGCCTTGCCGAGCGGAACCGATTTGTGACACTGGACCACCGCGACATCCGGCTTCACCCTGTTGACGGCGAAGGCCGCCGCCTCCCAGGGGAACCATGCCCGGATCACCGGGTAGCCGGGAAAACTGTCGACGACCGCGGGCTGGCGCAACAGCTTCATCTTTGCACGCGCCTTGAAGCCGAAGACACCATCGCCAAACAGGGCGGCGAGCACCGCGGCCTCATGCCCATGCTCGATCAACTGCTCTGCCAGATGGTGAGTGCTCGACTGGACGCCGCCGCTGAACTCCGGTGGGTAGCCATTGCCGCCTGCAAAGAGAACTTTCATGATCCCGGCTCCTCGTCTATCCATTTCAATGCCTCGGCCCGATGAAGGCCCGCGTCCAAGGCCGCTTCAGGCAGTCTTTGGCGGATCAAGCGTCGCGAACGGATTTGTGCATGACTGCCATCCGGTGAACCGGATGGGATCATTGGGCGAACCGCGCCAGGCGTAGTCCGTCAGCATGTGGAATTCGGCAACAACCCAGCGGTCGAAATGCCCGAGGTCGCGCTGCTTCTGTTTTGGCAACAACTGGCGTGCCTGACCGAGCTTCGCCTTCTCGAGCAAGGTGACGGCATCGCTCAGTTTTTCGCTGGGAAACATTCCCGGATTGCGGTTGCGGAACTCGAGCACGAACTGCTGCAGGTGCTCGATGCGCATGTTCAGCCTGCCGAGGTATCTTTCGAGCGTGACGCGAACCAGGTCCTCGTCCGAGAACGAGGACACGGCCGCGTAGGCCACGCCCGTCGATGCAACTCCGCCTGCCATGATGGCCAGTGCCGAACGCCGCGTGATTTCGATCATCGCATACC
>NZ_RZSJ01000355.1:0-6302 GCF_003998025.1 Mesorhizobium sp. M8A.F.Ca.ET.021.01.1.1 | reverse complement strand
GGCCTTGCGTATCCTGGCCATTGTCGCGGAAGGCAGCGGCCTGTCGCTGAGCGAGATATCGGCGCAAAGCGGGCTCGCCGCTTCCACGGCCTACCGCATGCTGACGACACTCGAAAACCACAGCATGGTCGAGTTCGATACGTCAGACCAGCTCTGGTCGATCGGTGTCGAGACCTACCGCATGGGCGCGGCGTTCCTGCGCCGCCGCAAGCTGGTCGACCGCGCCCGCGTCGTCATGCAGGAATTGATGGAGAATACCGGCGAGACCGCCAATCTCGGCGTCGCCGAAGATGACTGCGTGGTCTTCGTCAGCCAGGTCGAAACACACCAGGCGATCCGCGCCTTCTTCCGGCCCGGCACGCGCAGCCCCTTCCATGCCTCCGGCATCGGCAAGGCGGTGCTGGCGCATCTCGAACCGGAGCGCGTCGGAACCATCCTGCGCAAGGCGGGCCTGCAGCGCTATACGGACAAGACCCTGTCCGACATCTCCGCCCTCGCCCACGATCTGGCTGTTATCAAGCATCGCGGTTGGTCGGTCGACGACGAGGAGCGCCACCCCGGCATGCGTTGCGTCGCCGCCGCCATCTTCAACGAATATGGCGAACCGATAGGCGGGGTTTCCGTGTCGGGGCCGACGGTCCGGGTGACGCCGGAGCGGCTGGCCGAGATCGGACCGTTGGTGCGCAATGCGGCAACCGAAGTGACGCGGATGATCGGCGGCGTGCAAGCCGGCTGATCAACCCGCGCCGGGCAGCGCGCTTTTGGCCGCTATGTCGAAGAAATCGAGCAGGATCGCCATGCCGACACCGCAGGCGGTAAAGACGAGGCCGGCCATGAAGATGCGGTTGGCACGCTCATAGACCCGCCGCTGCAGGGATCTTGTGTCGAGCAGCAGCGACAGTGCCCGCATCTGCAAGGCGATGCCGACCAGGATCGGCAAAACGGCGACAAGGTGGTAGGTCTGCCACGGGATCGGGTTGGCGGCCCAATGGGTTATGAAGCCCAACGAAAATGCCAGCAGGATGCCGACAGTGGTGACCGTGCCGTTGCGGAAAACCGTTTCGATCAGGTCTTCTTTCGGGTCCTGCTCGTCCAAGCCACCCTCCCCTCAGTTGGCACCGGGATAAGACTAGACGCTCCGAAAATCGCTGTATACCGCCGGCCGCATGGGATTTGACCGTCTTGCCGTGGCGCCTGGATGCATGCGAAAGGGCGCGAATGAGGAAACCGGTTCAGCTTTTGCTTGTGACTTCACTTTACGGGTGCGTGGCGGCGGCACCTCGACCCGATGCCGGCGACCAACGCGTCAATCCCATTCCGATCTCGCTGGCGCTGGAGGAGATCATCACGTCCGGTGTCCGCCAACACCTGCCGGATCCGGCCTCCGCCAAGTTCGGGACGATGCTCGCCGGCGAGCGAACGCTGAACGGCCACCGGGAGATTGTGATCTGCGGCACCGTCAGCGCCAAGGCCTCGTCGGGCGTCCATGGCGACAAGCCATTCATCGCCAAGGTCTATCCGGAAGCCGCAAGCAGCTTTGAACTGGTGGCGATAGGCGACGAGACGGAGGCAGCCCGGCTTCAAATTGGCGGCTCCTGCCGCGCGGCCGGTTTGCCGACCCTCGACACCGACACGAAGACGCACCTCTAGAAAAAGACGGTGTTCAAACGACGAAGAGGGGCTGCCTAGCAACCCCTCTTTCCTGTCGTTGGTCCACTTTCCTGTCGTCTGCCTCCCCTCAGAGCCGGCAATAGTGGCTGTAGCCATCATGGCCGATATAGGTGTCGGAATCCGGATCGTAGCTCGCGTAGCGCTCGAAGCAGCGGCGGACGTGCCAGGAACCGCCATCTTCGTCGACATAGACAGTGCGCGGCTGCTGCTGGGCAAGCAGGCTGCCCAGGACGAAACCGCCGACGCCGGCGGCGATGCCGATGCCGAGGTCGTGGTGATGCGAGTGAGCCGCCGAGGGCTGGACGGTGCCGACCAAAGCGGCGGCGGCGACGGTGGTGGCGATGAGGCCGGAAACGAGTGTGCGCTTGAACATGACGATCTCCTTGCTTCGTTGACCGAGGCGATCCATCCGCCTCTTGATCATCTGTCGCCGCGGCATTGAAAAAGGTTCGACGGGGTTTTGATTTTTTTCGAACAAGCAGGAATCCGCTGCCTGAAAAGGCGCGGCGGCCCTCGCCGGCGTTGATCATCGAGACCCGTGCGCTTCGGCACATTGCGCCAATCGCGTCATCGCCCGTGGCGGCGACAGGAAGCGCCGTATCCATGCAAAAGGGCGGCCGAAGCCGCCCTTTCCTGCACTGGTGTCTTCAATCACGCCGCGAGACTGCGCTCAGTAGATGATGATGTGGTGGCGATGGTGATGGTGATGGTGATGGTGGCCATAGACCCACCAGTAATCCGGGTAGTCCGGGTAATCCTGGTAGTAGAGGTAGTCGTCGTAATGATGATGGCGATGCATGCCATGAGCCGACGAAGACTGAACGGTGCTGGCGAGCGCGCCGGTTGCAACGACGATGGCGAGGAGGCCGGAAACGAAACTGCGCTTGAACATGATGATCTCCTGGATCTCTGATCGAGGCGACCATTCGCCTCTGAGGATCAGTCGGCGTTGGGCAGCGAAAGGTTCGACAGGATCAGGAGATTTTTTGTGGCAGTAGGCAGTAGGCAGTGGTGAAACGGCACCATGCGCATCCGAACGATGCAACCCCTATTCCTATTCCCTATTTTCTCACCCCATGCCGGTGATATGGCGCAGCCAGAAAGCGAGCGCGATGAAGCCGATGATCGTGGTGACGCCGGTCCAGTCGACATTGGCCTTCTTCACGTCACTGATGAGCTTCACCAGCAGCATCCATGCCACGACAACGATAGGGAGAATGATGACAAGCCGTATCATGCGACACTCCGTTCAGCGCATTTGCACCTGCCCCGTTATGTAGGAAGCGCCTTCGCGGATTTCAGCACGCAGGCTCGGAGCATCATCCACCACGGCTGAGGTCCAAAAACGGAGTTTTGTCTTTACTGGCGCAACAAATATGCTAACCGGAGCGCCGTGCCCTTGTAGCTCAGCTGGTAGAGCAGCGGTTTTGTAAACCGAAGGTCGGCGGTTCGATTCCGTCCGGGGGCACCAGTTCCGACCGACGATTACCGCGAGAGCCAAGGACTTGCGAGTACTCTTACGAGGCGCTTACGAGGCGCTCGCGATTTGGGCCGACACGTTCGTCCTGGTGAACGTATTCCTCACCCTCATAGACTTATAGAGATAAGCAACCCAGAGTCCGGTTCCCGCAAACGAGGCCACGGGTGCCGCCAGTGCATCGCCTGCGAGCACCTGGTTCACCGGGACCCCCAGAATTGATGCGATCCAGATCGTGTCCAGGATAAAAACGACGGGGATCGCAAGCCACTGAAGCAGAAACAATTGCGGGAACCGTCGGCTTCGCCGCAGCATTGCCACCAGCACAACCAACTGAAGCGCCAGGAATGCCAGATTAAGAGCAACCTCGCCATACACGGCCAGGGAGCCATTCGGGAGGATCATGAGTTGCTGGTAGCCGCCGGCCGAACTGGCGAAGTCGGCGAGTGTGCGCAGCGGTGACAATGTCTGACCGATAGCCAGCAGCATCAGCCAGCCGCCGAAGCCCACAAGAGCCTCAGGATTCTGTGACGGCTTCGCGGCTGATCGAACAGCAAAGAAAACAGGCACACCGATCAACAGCAGCACGATCACCCAATGCCAGATGGAAAACGCCCCCATTTACCCCTCCCTTTTATGCCCCTCTAAGTTGTATCAGATTTCAAACTCAACTCAAGGGCCAAGCTTTGGGTAAGACGACGTGTGACGCCGAAGCGACGACTTCTCCTGCCTGCTCCTGACTCCCTCACACCCCGATCGCCGCCACCAATATCCTGTTCTGCCTGCGTATCGCCGCCCTCAGCTCCGGTATCCCAGCCTCTTCGCGTTTCACGAATTCGATGAACATCATGTTCATGTTGTTGAAGATCAGTTCGCCAAGCGCCGCGCCATCGATGTCCTGCCGCACCAAGCCAATCTCCTGCAGCCGGGCGATCAGCGCGCGGATCTGTTCGGTGAGCGAGCGATCGAGGCCGGTGTAGGCCTGGCCGAACGGGCTGTCGGGCAATTGCGTCGAGATCGCCATTGCCTGCCGCCACATCTCCTTGCTGAGATAGTGCAGCGAGTGTTCGATATAGATGCCGATCAGTGTGTCCAGCGCGTCGCCGACATTGGCCGGCGGCCGGGCGACCACGCCGCGCCCGGCATTGAGCACCTCGTTGACCTCCAGCGAGACGATGGCGCCGAGGATGTCGCCCTTGTTCTGGTAGTAATTGTAGATGGTGCCGATCGACACTTCGGCCTGCGCGGCGATCGCCTCGATCTTGGCGCCCTCATAGCCGGCCTCGCGGAAAAGTGCCGCCGCAGCATCGATGATGCGCCTGTGACGGTCCGCCTTTTGCCGTGCACGCAATCCGCTCATATCAGCCTCTTGCCACAAAAATCGAATTGACTCAATTTTAGAATTGGTTCAATTTTTTGCAAGAAGCCATAAAGGCAAGGGAGAACACTCGATGTCCATCAAATCCGGAAATCCGCTTTCCATCCTGAAGCGCCGGCTGCAGGCCGCGTGCGCCGCCACGGCATTGCTGCTTGCGGCCGGCAGCCTTGCCGAGGCCGCCGATCTCAACGCGCTGATCTGGTGCGATCATTCCGATCCGGCGCTGCTGCAGCCGTTCGAGGACGCCAACAACGTCAAGGTCAACGTCAAGGAATTCGAAGGCACCGGCGCCGGCCTCGCCATCGTCGAGCAGTCGCAGCCGGGCGATTGGGACGTGATGGTGATCGACAGTATCGACGTGCCGCGCGGCGTGGAAAAGGGCCTGTTCGAGCCGCTGCCGGAAGACAAGCTGCCCTTCGCCGACCTCTTCCCGCAGGTGAAGATGGACGGATCGACCGTCGTCGGCGGCAAGCGCTACGGCATCACCGAAAAATTCGGCTACAATACGATCGGCTTCAACAAGACCAAGGTCGACCCGGCCGACATGCAGTCCTTGGCGTCGCTGAGCAGTGACAAATACAAGGGCAAGGTCGCCATCTACGACTACTATCTTCCCGTCATCGGCATGGCCGCTCTCGCCATCGGCAAGAAGACGGCCGACCTCGGCGAAGCCGATCTGCCCGCCCTCAAGGCAGAGCTTCTCAAGATGAAGGCCAATGCGAAGCTGGTCGGTGAAGTCACCGCCAGCCAGACGGCGCTGGCGACCGGCGAGGTCGACATATTGGTCGGCGGCGGCGAATGGGTGACGGCAGGCCTTGCGAAGGAAAACCCGGCGCTGGACTTCTCCATTCCGAAAGAGGGTGCGGTGCTGTGGTCGCAGTCGCTCGCCATGTTCAAGGATTCCAAGAACAAGGACATGGCGCTGAAATTCATCCAGTACATCATGAGCCCGGAAGGCCAGGCGCGGCTTGCCACGTCGTCCTGCTACTGGGGCATGCCGTCCAACACCAAGGCCACACTGACCGGCGACCAGAAGAAGGTCCTGCGTTTCGACGAGCAGCCTGGCTTCCTCGCCCGTGCACAGGCCTACCCGGCGCCGAATGCCGATCTCGACAAGAAGATGCAGGATATGTGGACCGAAATGCTGCAGGCCAAGTGAGCGACCGCGGCTCATGAACTCGACAGGAAACAGCGGGCGTGCCCTGCCCTGGGCGCTGGTCACGCCGGCACTGGGCTGGACGCTGCTGTTCTTCGTGCTCCCGTTCGTGGCCATGGGGTTTTCGAGCCTCACGTCGCATGAGAACGGCGGCTTCACGCTTGCCAACTACAGCCAGTTCTTCAGCAATCCCTCCTACTGGCAGGCGATGGTGAACTCGCTGCAGGTCACCGCCATCGTCACCGTGGTCTCCGTGCTGCTCGCCTATCCCTTCGCCTGGATCCTGGCCGAACAGGTGCCGGAGCGCTGGCAGCGGCTGGCGCTGATGCTGGCCGTGCTGCCGTTCTGGACCTCCTATGTCGTGCGCTCCTATTCGTGGCTGCTGGTGCTGGCGCAGAACGGCGTCATCAACCGCGCGTTGACCGGTTCTGGCCTGATCAGCGAGCCGCTGCAGCTCGCCAATACGCGCTTGGCCACCGTCACCGGCTTCGTGCATTTCTTCGTCATGCTTTTGACGCTGACCATCTTCGCCGATCTGAAGCAGCTCAGCCCGAGCTACCGCAAGGCCGCCGCCGATCTCGGCGCCGGGCCGGTGCGCACCTTCCTGCATGTCATCCTGC
>NZ_RZSJ01000354.1:0-6307 GCF_003998025.1 Mesorhizobium sp. M8A.F.Ca.ET.021.01.1.1 | reverse complement strand
CATGCTGCTCGTGCGGATCCTCGCTGAGGTTGAACAGGCTGACGGGCCCAAAGTCCTTGTAGCCGTCATGGTAGGTGCGCAGCATCAGCCAGTCGGCGCCGTCGAGCCGGAACCGCACGCCGCGCTGCACGGCCCATGCGCCCTGGCTCAGCACCAGGAAGTCGCGCCCGCCCTCCTTGCCGGCCGCGAGCGCCGGGGCGAAGGACTGCCCGTCCCACAGCACTGGCACGCTGCCGCCAAGCCGGTCGATCAGCGTGGCCGCCCAGTCGAAATGATAGTGCAGCCCGGCATTGACGCCGCGCATGTCCCCGGCGCCGGGCCAGCGGATCACCAGCGGCACGTTGCAGGTGAACTCGTCCGCCGTCTGGTGGTCGCCCCAGACATTGAGCTCGCCGAGGTTCTCGCCGTGGTCGGCGCCGATGACGATGATGGTGTCGTCATAGAGGTTCTGCCGCTTCAGTTCCTCGATGATCAGGCCGACATGATGATCGGCGTAGAGCACACCCGTATCGTAGCCGTCGAACCAGGCCTTGACCTTGCCCATGTCGTCGATCGGCGACGGCATGCGCCGATATTTCGATCCGCCCGGCTCGACGTCGAAGCCCGAGGGCTCCCGAGGGCTGTGCGGACCGTAGCCGGCATGGCTCTTCTCGAACACCTCCTTCGTCATCCACTCCGGCAAAGGCTGGTCGGCGAACGGATCGCCGAACGAGTCCGGCGCACGATAGGGCGTGTGCGGATCCCAGACATTGACATGCAGGAACCATTTTTTTGCCGAGCCATTGCGCTTCAGCCAGTCGAGCGCCAGGCCCGACACCTCGTCGGCATTCTCCATGCCGGCCTTGCCCGGATTGATGATCTCGTTGAAGCCGGCATACCAGTGCCAGCAGCCATGCCGCTCGCCAAAACTGCTGATCGTCGTCGTGTGGTAGCCGAGATCGCGCAGCGCCCGCATCCAGCCCTCCTCGTAGAAGGTGCCGGCCCAGGCCCGCCCGGCGCCCTCGCGGAACGGCTCGCAGGCGGTGCCGCCATGGCCGACCACGCCGGTGCGCATGCCGTGGCGGCCGCTCCACAGCGCCGTGCGCGACGGATGACAGGGCACGTCGGAGACATAGACGTTCTCGAAGCGGATGCCGTCGCGGGCGAGGCTGTCGATGACTGGAGAGGTGTTGCGATGATAGCCGTAGCAACCGAGATGGTCGCGCCTCAGGCTGTCGATGTCGATGTAGAGAACGTTCATGAAGGACTCGCCGCTTCCATGGTTGTCAAAGGCAGGCCCCGGCTGATTACCGGGGCTCGCGGTGTTCAAGAGCCGGCATCAGGCCGAAATATATTGATCGCCGAGATAGTAGTCCTTCGGGTCGAGCGAGGTCTCGAGCTTGCCGAAGGTCTTGAACAGGTCATTCATCGTCGCGAACCAGCCGTTCACGCTGCCGTCCTTGGTGAGCTTGGTGATCTCGGCCGAGGTCATGAAACGCCCGTAGCCGGCCTCGGTCTTCAATTGTTCGGCCGGAATGCCAAGCAGTTTCGAGGTGATCTCGATCGCCTTGTCCTGGTTGGCGGCGCGGAAATCCTGCGCGTCCTTGATGGCACGGACCACATTCTTGACGAGATCGGGATTGCCCTCGACCAGATCGTTGCGGGCGATGAAGACGCTCGGGAACGTGGTCTGCGGGTAGAAATCGTCGTTCTTGGCCAGTTCCACCAGGTCGGGAACCCGCGTCTTGATGATGCCGACGAACGGGTACCAGATGCCGGCCGCGTCGACCTGCTTGGAGGCGAAGGCCGCCACGATGGTGCTCGGGTCCATCTGCACGATGTCGAGGTCGGTCATCGCCATGTTGGCCTTGCGCAGCGCCAGCCGCAGCAGCATGTCGCCTGACGTGCCGGCCGCGATCGCCACCTTCCTGCCCTTGAGCTCGGCGATCGACTTGATGCCGGCCTGGGCGATCACCCGGTCGGAAAAGCCGACATCGTTGACGGCGATGATCTTGGCCTTGCCGGTCGCCGGCAGCCACAGCGCGCCTGGCCCGAGATAGCCGAACTCGAGGCTGTTGGCGCCCAGCGCCTGCACCTGGATCGGCCCGTTGGTGAAGACCTTGATGTCGGCGTCGACGCCATGCTTGGCATAGAAGCCTTGATCGGCGGCCACGCCGGAGATGCTCGCGCCCCAGAAGTCGCCATTGTAGCCGATGCGCGCCGGCGTCCCCGCTGCCCTGGCCTTGATGCCAGAGGCGGCGAACGCGGCCAGCGCCGCCGAGGATGCCATGAAATTCCGTCTTGTCAGCGTCACGCTACTCTCCTCCTGTTACTGGTGCTAAACGGCTTCCGCCGCTACTGGTGGTACACCGCTTGCCAGACGCGGTTGCGGATGGTCATGAACTCGGCCGAAAGCCGGATTTCCTCGGTTCTGGGATAAGGCAGCGGGACATCGATGATCTCCTTCAGCCTGCCCGGCCGCGCCGCCATGACGATGACGCGGTTGGCAAGGTAGACGGCCTCGTCGACATCATGGGTGATGAACATCACCGTGCGCCGCTCGCGGCTCCAGGTGTCGAGCAACTGGTCCTGAAGCTGCACGCGGGTCAGCGCGTCGAGCGCGCCGAACGGCTCGTCCATCAAAAGAATGGACGGGTCCACCGCATAGGCGCGCGCGATGGCGCAGCGCTGCTTCATGCCGCCGGACAGCGTCTTTGGCAGCGCGTCGGCGAAGTCGCCGAGGCCCACGAGGTCGATGAAACGCTCGGCGATCTGCCTGCGGCGCGAAGCCTCCTCGCCCTTGATGCGCAGCCCGAACTCGACGTTCTGGCGAACGGTCAGCCAGGGAAAGAGCGCGTATTGCTGGAAGATCATGCCGCGCTCCGGCCCCGGCCCTTCGACAGCCTTGCCGTCGACCAGCACGCTGCCCTCGCTCGGCCGCAACAGGCCGGCGGCGATGTTGAGCGCCGTCGACTTGCCGCAGCCGGAGGGGCCGACGACGGTGACGAACTCGCCGTCGGCGATGTCGAGCGACAGCCGGTCGAGCGCGATGAAGCTGTTGTCGCTCAGATCGAAGCGGCGGGTGACCTTGTCGAACACGATCTTTGGGACGATCCTGGAAGCCATCACACGCGCTCCTGCCAGACGGTGAGCCGGCGCTCGATCACCAGGAGGATGCGATCCATGGCAAGGCCGAGCAGGCCGATGGTGATCAGGCTGACGAAGATGGTCGGCAGGTCGTAATAAAGCTGCGCCTGCTGCATACGGAAGCCGAGCCCGGACTGCGCGGCGATCAGTTCGGCGGCGACCAGCGTCGCCCAGGCCGATCCAAGCCCGATGCGTACCCCGACCAGGATGAACGGCGTCGACGCCGGGATGATGACGCGCAGGAAGATCGTCATGTCTTTCGCGCCAAGCACCCGCGCGGCGTTGATCATCGTCTTGTCGACGCTGATGACGCCCTGATAGGTGGCGACGACGCTGGCCAGGAACGATGCCAGGAAGATGACGAAGATTTTTGGCGTCTCGTCGATGCCCATGGTGACGATCGCCAGCGGAATGATGGCGAGCGGCGGGATCATGCGGAAGAACTGCAGATAGGGCTCGATCAGCGAACGGGCGACCTTGTACCAGCCCATGACGAAGCCGACCGGGATCGCGAGGATGACGCCGAGCAGGAAGCCGGTCAGCACCCGCGCCAGGCTGGAGGCGATATCGGTGGCAAGCTGCCCGCTGGCGATGACATCACCGAACCGCGCCGCCACCTGCGGCGGCGGCGGCAGGCCGACCGCGCCGCCCGCCGTAAGCGCCCACCAGATGGCGACACCGGCGACGAGCCCGACGAGATTGAGCGCGAGGCCGGGATAGTCGATGCCTTGCCCTTCCGGCGTACCGCCTGGGCGCGTCGTCTTGGCTGCCTCGCTCATCGCGAAACCCCCGAATAGAAGAAGTGGTCGAGCGCCGCGGCCGAAGCGCCGATGGCGCCAGCGCCGGGGCCGAGGCTTGACCGCTCGATGCGCAGCACATCGCGCATCGGCGGCAGCACGCGGGGCGGAACGCCCTCGCGGATATGGTCGATGAAGCTTTCCGGCGCTTCGGCGAGATGGCCGCCAAAAACGATCAGGTCCGGATTGAGCAGGTTGGTCGCGGTCGCGATCGCTGTCGTCAGGTGCCTGAGTGCCGCGTTCCAGGGCTCGGGATATTTCTCCAACTCGGCCAGCAGCCGCTTGGGATGCGGCGCCTCGATATGCGCGTCGCGGGCCAGCGCCCGTTCGGACAGGAACGTCTCCAGGCAGCCTCTGTTGCCGCAGGCGCAGCGCTCGCCATTCTCTACCACCTGGACATGGCCGAGTTCGACGGCCCCATAGCCGCCGGGGCGGAATGGCATGCCGTTGATCACCAGCCCGGCGCCGAGGCCGGTGCGCAGGTAGATGTAAAGCAGCGCGGTGGCGTCGCGGCCGATGCCGTAGCGCGACTCCGCCAGCGCCATGGCGCTGACATTGTGCTCGACCACGGCGGGTATGCCGAGGGCCGTCTCGAGTTCGTCGGCGAAGGGCACGTCCTTCCAGTCGTAATTGACCGACTGCAAATTGCGCCGCCGCTTGGTGTCCACCGGGCCAGGCACGCCGAGCCCGAGGCCGATCAGCCGGGACCGCTCGACGCCTGTCTTGCGGATCAGTTGCTCGACGGTCCGCACCACCATGCCGATCACCGCGGCCGGTTCGCTGGTGGCGGTGTCGAAATACTGCGAGGCCATGGCTTTCGAGGAAGCCTTGAGGTCGGTGATCGTGGCATGGATGGTGCCGGCGCCGATGTGCACGCCAACCACCGACAGGGCATCCGGCACCAGCGCGACGCCGATGGCCGGCCGGCCGACGGGTGCGTCACCGGCGGCGGCCTGGTTGAGCTCGACGACCGTCCCTTCCCTGAGCAGATGCGCCGTCAGATGGGTCAGCGCGGTCGGCGATAGCGCAGTCCGCCGCGCCAGTTCGGCACGCGACTGCGGACCGTCGTCGCGCAGGATGCGCAGGATTGCTCCGTGATGGACGCCCATCTTCTCCTCCCTATTATTTTCTAATGTTAATAAATTAATTAAGGCTGTCAAGGACACGCCCACCACCGGGCGAATGACCGCGCCGCGTCGGCTGGTCGTCGCCACGTGAACAAGCAATTCAGAAGAGTGAGGACCTAGCGCTTTCCCTTGGAAATTGCTTAAAAACAAAGGGACAGGGTTCAGCCGGAGAAGGACACGCCCCTGTGGCGCATCCCCGCCTGCACGCCGCGCACGATGAGCCGGGACAGGATTTCCATGTCCAGCGGCATTCCCGGACGCCAGACGTCGAGCAACAGCGCAATGCGCGCCTCGTCGGCGTTGTTCATCACTTCGTGCGGGAAGGTGTCGTCCCACAGCATGCCTTCGCCATCCGTGATCCGCTTCTCCTGATGATTGATCATCATGATGGTCGCGGGGCGACCATCGGTCTGCCGCGGAATGACCAGGCCGAGATGAAAGCGCATGATGCCGCGAAACGGTCCGCGATGGCTGGGAATGTGCTTGCGCGGCGCCAGGAACGAGATGGCCGCCGATTTGACTTCGGGACACTCGGCGAGCAACTGGCTCAGAACCGGCATCCGCGCCAGGTTTTCGGGAACCCCGATGTCGTAGGCCTTGAGCACGAACATGCGCCAGTCGAGGCCGTCATTGGCCGAGATCTCGGCCTGCTCCGGCATGATGTCGTGGAAGCGCGGCGCCCCGCCCAGCCGCACCGCGAGCGCTTCGTCGCGTATGCCGCGCCAGGCGGCGATGAATTTCGCCGCGTTCGGAAAATCGGTGGCGGCATCGAGGATAGCCGGCGCGTCTATGCGCCTTTCATAGACACGCCGGACCCCATTGGATGCAAGATCGTAGACGCGGGACATCGCATAGCCTCGATGACACCATAAACGGACAGCCGATGGTTCGGGTTGCACATTTTGGTCATCGCGTCGTGAACTACCCGGACAGCCATGGGCCAGGTCCTGTGCCGGCCACCCGGCAATCCGAGGCAATTCGTCAACCGGATCGAACGATCCCAGATGTCCCGCTCATTCCCTGAAGGCGCGGTTGAGCTGATCCTGCAGCGGTTTGACGAGGTAGGAGATCACGGTTCGGTCGGCGGTCTTGATGAAGGATTCGACCGGCATGCCCGGAACCAGCTTGACCTCGCCGAGGCGCGCGATCTCCGAGTTCGTCGTCGCGATGCGGACAGTATAGTAGCTGATGCCGGTGCGCTGGTCGGTCGTCGTGTCCGGCGAGGTCAAGCTGGTTCCGGGCATGCCGGTCGAATCC
>NZ_RZSJ01000353.1:0-6308 GCF_003998025.1 Mesorhizobium sp. M8A.F.Ca.ET.021.01.1.1 | reverse complement strand
CGCCAAGCTGGAACACCCCTTGTGTGTTTGGAATCGTGCATTGTTGAGGGTGCCACGGACCAGGTGCTTGCCTGATCCGTGGCGGCGGTCGAGAGCCCGTCACCCCTCAGGTGGCTTAAACCGTGGATGAGCTGGGGCCCGACCGCCTTCTTTTGTGAACCCGAACAGTTGCAAGGGGCAAGCCCCCGCACACAAGGAAGGGACCGATGAGATGGTAGCGCAAACGGTTCAGGACATCGGCATCGATGTCGCCAAAGGCTGGCTCGACGTGGCGGTGTTTCAAACGCAGGAACAAGCGCGTTTCGACAACGACAAGGACGGATGGGCCAAGCTGGTCAGATGGCTGCGGGGTCGCACCGTACGCGCCATCGGCATGGAGCCGAGCGGCGGCTATGAGCGCGGTGTGGCCAAGGCACTGCGTAGCGCGGACCTGCCGGCCAGGAACGTCAATCCGCACAAATTGCGCCACTATGCCCGCGCCCTTGGCCGATTGGCCAAGAATGATCGCATCGACGCCTTGCTGATTGCGCGCTACACCGCCGAACTGCCGACCCGGCCGGTGCGTTGCGACCCGATTGCGGAGCAACTGGCCGATCTGGTCGTGGCCCGCAGGCAGCTTAGCGACGATAAGGTCAGCCTCGCCAATCAACTCGAGCAGCTACGCGAGCCGATGGTGAAGCGCATCTTCACCCAGCGGCTGCGTCGTATCGAACTCGATATCGCACTGCTCGCCAAGCGTATGGCCGAACTCGTCGCCAGCCAGCCGGCGCTCGCAGCCAAGGATCGCCTGATCCACGGTGCCGGTCCAGTCCTCAGCCATACCATACTGGCGCTGGCGCCGGAGATCGGGCAGGCCTCGCGACGCGAGATTGCTGCGCTTGCCGGCCTGGCGCCCTACGACTTCGACACCGGCACCTTCAAAGGTCGCCGCGTCATCTGGGGCGGCCGGCATGCTCTGCGCAGGGTGGTCTACATGGCAGCGCTCACCGCCAGCCGCTCCAATCCCGTACTCAAAGCCTTCCACCAGCGTCTTATTGCAAACGGTAAGCAACCAAAGGTCGCCATCGTCGCCGTGGCCCGAAAGATTATGACCATCCTCAGCGCCATGCTTCGACACAACCAACCCTGGTATCCAGACAAAGCCTGAAAACACAGTTGCTCATCCGTCTTGCCGCTTCGCGACAAGCCACCTTCTCCCACAAGGGGAGAAGGGAAAGTGGCGACCGCCCGGCCCTTCGCTATGGCTCCGGGCGTTCGTCGCTCGAAAAGCCCATTTAGGGGCTTTTCGTCCGCTGCGCGGACCGCTCCTCACCCATGCGCAACCATCACATGGCGCACGGCGGTGTAGTCCTCCAGCGCATAGAGCGACATGTCCTTGCCGTAGCCGGACTGTTTCAGGCCGCCATGCGGCATCTCGTTGGTCAGCATGAAGTGGGTGTTGATCCAGGTGCAGCCATATTGCAGGCGTGCCGCTGTCGCCATGGCACGCGAGACGTCCTTCGTCCATACCGATGACGCAAGGCCGTAGTCGCTGTCATTGGCCCAGTTCACCGCCTCGTCGACATCCGTGAAACGAGTGACCGAGACGACCGGGCCGAACACTTCCCGGCGCACGATCTCGTCTTCCTGTAGTGCCCCGGCAACGACCGTCGGCTGGTAGTAGAAGCCGGTGCCCTCGCCCGGCTTGCCGCCGGTGGTGATCTCGATGTGTTTCAGTTCCGAAGCGCGCTCGACGAAACTCGATACGCGGTCGCGCTGGCGGCGCGAGATCAGCGGCCCGATCTCGTTCTCGGTGTCGTCTGATAGATTGTACTTGATGGTCGAGACGGCGGAAGAAAGATCGGCGACAAGCTTGTCGTAGATTTTCTTGCCGGCATAGATGCGGCAGGCCGCTGTGCAGTCCTGGCCGGCATTGTAGTAGCCGAAGGCGCGCAGGCCGTTGACGACGGCGCCGAGGTCGGCGTCGTCGAAGACGATGACCGGTGCCTTGCCGCCAAGTTCCAGATGCGTGCGCTTGACCGATTTGGCCGCGGCCTGCAGCACCTTCTTGCCGGTGGCGACGTCGCCGGTGATCGAGATCATATTGACCTTGGGATGGTTGATCAGCGTGTTGCCGACGCTGTCGCCCCGGCCAAGCACGACATTGACGACGCCCTCGGGAAGCACGTCGGCCAGAATCCTGGCCAGCTTCAACGTCGTCAGCGGTGTCTGTTCCGACGGCTTGAAGACCACGGTATTGCCGCCGGCAATCGCCGGCGCCAGCTTCCAGGCCATCATCATCAGCGGATAGTTCCACGGCGCGATCGAAGCGACGATGCCGATCGCGTCGCGCCGCACCATCGAGGTATGGCCCGGCAGATATTCGCCCGCGACGACGCCGGGCATGGATCGCACCGCGCCGGCGAAGAAGCGGTAGCAGTCGACGATGGCCGGGATTTCGTCATTGAGCACGGCGTTGATCGGCTTGCCGCAGTTCAGCGCTTCGAGCGTGGCGAACTCCCTGGCCTCGGCCTCGATGCGGTCGGCGATCTTGAGCAGGTAGCCGGAGCGTTGCGCCGGCGTGGTGCGCGACCACGAGACGAACGCTTGTTCGGCGGCCGCCACGGCGGCCTCGATCTGTGCCTGGCTGGCTTCCGGCAGGTTGAGAATGGTCGCCCCGGTCTTCGGATTGAGGATCGGCTCGTCGGTCTCGGTGCCCTTTTCGAATTTCGAGCCGATCAGCATCTGGGTGTCCATCAGATTTCTCCCTTGGAAGGAGCGAATGAGGAGCAGCGAATAGCGAGCAGGGTTTGGCTGTCGATTTTTGCTACTCGCTACTCCCTATTCGCTTTTTTTCATTTCCCGCTTCCGGCGATCTGGTCGCCGTCGCGGGTCAGGTAGTAGGCAAAAAGGATCGGCAGCAGCGTCACCAGCACGACGACCATGGCCACGACATTGGTGACCGGTCGCTGGCGCGGGCGGATCAGTTCCTCCAGCATCCAGATCGGCACGGTCTGCTGCTGGCCGGCGGTGAAGGTGGTGACGATGACCTCATCGAAGGACAGCGCGAAGGCCAGCATACCGCCGGCAAGCAGTGCCGTGGCGATGTTGGGCAGCACGACATGCCTGAAGGTCTGGAAGCCGTCGGCGCCGAGATCCATCGAAGCTTCGATCATCGAACCCGAGGTGCGGCGGAACCGGGCGACCGCATTGTTGTAGACCACGACCACGCAGAAAGTGGCGTGGCCGAGCACGATCGTCCAGAACGAGAACGGAATGTCGGCCAGCGCAAAGGCCGAGCGCAGCGCGATGCCGGTGATGATGCCGGGCAGCGCGATCGGGAGGATGACCAGCAGCGAGATGGTTTCGCGGCCGAAGAATTTCGTTCGCGACACGGCGGCGGCGCACAGCGTGCCGAGCACCAGCGCAATCGTGGTCGAGATGGCGGCGACGCGGACCGACAGTGACAGCGCTTGCCAGACATCGGGTCGGTTCCAGGTGACGGCGAACCATTGCGTGGTCAAGCCCGGCGGCGGCCAGACGAAGCTCTTCTCCTCGGTGGTGAAGGCATAGACGAAGATCAGGAGGATCGGCAGATGCAGGAAGAGCAGGCCGCAGGCGGCCGCGATCTTCAGGCCAAGGGGAGCCGACTGGCTGCGGTCAGAGCGCATCGAAGGCCCCCATGCGCTTGGCGCCCCAGAGGTAGAAACCCATGATGACGATGGGCACCACGGTGAAGGCGGCGGCGAGCGGGATGTTGCCGGCGGTACCTTGCTGCGAATAGACGGCCTGGCCGATGAACAGGCGCGAGGTGCCGATGATCTGCGGGATGATGTAGTCGCCCAGCGTCAGTGAGAAGGTGAAGATCGAGCCGGCGACGATGCCGGGCAGCGCCAGCGGGAACAGCACGTTGCGGAAGGTCTGGCCGGGCGAGGCGCCGAGATCGGACGAGGCCTCGACCAGATTGCCGGGCACGCGCTCGAGGGCCGCCTGCACCGGCAGGATCATGAAGGGCAGCCAGACATAGACGAAGACGATGAAGGTGCCGGTAAAGGACACCGACAGCGAATTGCCGCCGACCACGGGCAGCGAGAGCCAGCTATCGAGCAGCCACAGCAGGTGCAGCTTGGCGAGCAGCCAGGTCAAAATGCCTTCCTTGGCCAGGATCAGCTTCCAGGCATAAATCTTGACCAGATAGCTCGACCACAGCGGCAGCATGACGCCGAGATAGAACAGCGCTTTCCAGCGGCCGCGCGCGTAACGCGCGGCATAGTAGGCTATGGGGAAGGCGACGATAGCCGAGGCCAGTGTGACCAGTGCCGCCATCGTCACCGTGCGCAGGATGATGTCGAGGTTGGCGGCCTGCAACAGGTCGCCATAGGTCTTCAGCGTGAACTGCCGGTTGATGAGGCCGGAGAACTCGTCGATGGAGAAGAAGCTCTGCGCCAACAGCGCGAACAGCGAGCCGATATAGACGATGCCGAGCCACAGAACCGGCGGCAGCAGCATGAGCAGCAGCAGGAGCTGCGGTCGGCGCCAGAACAGGTCCGACAGCGCGCCGCGCAGGCCGCCGCTGCCGGGCAGGATGGCTGGGGCGGGATTGGCGTTGAGGGCGGCGATGGTCATGGGACCACCCTGTGGCAGTGGGGCTTATAGGAGAGGCAGCGATCCTTCACGCCCCCCTCTGTCCTGCCGGACATCTCCCCCACGAGGGGGGAGATTGGCAGCTTCAGCGCCTCGCTCATTCCCGCAACGTTGCTGATTGGCGAAAGCAGTCGCGACATCCAATCTCCCCCCTCGTGGGGGAGATGGCCGGCAGGCCAGAGGGGGGCGCCGTAGAGCGCCACGCTGGAGACTCTAATCGCGCAAACCTTCATCATGCCGGCTCGTCCATCAGATGCAGATGCTCGCGATTGAAGGTGAGCACACCAGCCTCGCCTTCCCTAGGCAGCACTGTCCCCGCCGGCACCACGGCGTGCAGCTTCAACCCGTCGGCATCGAGCGCCAGCCTGGTGGTGGCGCCGAGATAGTTGGTCGAGACGAGACGCGCGGCCACGCCCTCGCCGCTCGCGGCGCGGCCGACGCGAATGGATTCGGGCCTGAGACTCCCCCAGCGGTGCTGGCCGGAATAACGCTGGACGAAGTCCGGCGGCAGCACGTTGGACGAGCCGACGAAATCGGCGACGAAGCGCGTGCTTGGGCGCTGATAGATGTCTTCCGGCGTGCCGATCTGCATAATCCTGCCGTCATTGAAGACGGCGACGCGGTCGGCCATCGACAGTGCCTCGCCCTGGTCGTGGGTGACGAAGACGAAGGTGATGCGGAGCGCCTTCTGCAGTGATTTCAGCTCCTCCTGCATGTTTTCGCGCAGTTTGAGGTCGAGCGCGCCGAGCGGCTCGTCGAGCAGCAGCACCTTGGGCTGGTTGACCAGCGCACGCGCCAGCGCGACACGCTGGCGCTGGCCGCCGGAGAGCTGGCCGGGCCGGCGCGCGCCGTAGCCGGGCAGCCGCACCAGTGACAAGGCTTCTTCCGCCGCCTTGTGCCGCTCGGCCTTGCCGACGCGCTTGACCATCAGTCCGTAGGCGACGTTGTCGAGCACATTGAGGTGCGGGAACAGCGCATAGTCCTGGAACACTGTGTTGACGTTGCGGCGATAGGGCGGCACGCCCTCGGCGCGCTCGCCGAAGATCGAGATGGAACCCGCCGTCGGCTGCTCGAAGCCGGCGATGAGACGCAGGCACGTCGTCTTGCCCGAACCCGATGGCCCCAGCATGGCGAAGAATTCGCCGGGCGCAATGTCGAGGTCGACCGCGTCGACAGCGCGAACACTGCCGAAATGGCGCGAGACTTTTTGAAAGGAAACGGCTGGGGTCATTGGGTGTCCTGATCTGTCAGGCTCGTCAAAATCTCGGGCGTTGGCGCTGCCCCTCATCCGCCTGCCGGCACCTTCTCCCCGTAATAGGGACGGGGAGAAGGGACGCGCTTCAACGCTGACGGTACCCTCTCCCCGTTCTTCACGGGGAGAGGGTAAGGGTGAGGGGCAGCGTCAACTTATCAATAGATGCGCGGCGAAAATCACCGTCCGCCGATGACGCCGATATAATCCGACACCCAGCGATAGTAAGGCACGCACTGATCGTTCTGGGTGACGCATTTCGAGACCGGCGTCTTCCAGAACTTGATCTTGTCGAAATTGTCGTAGCCGTTGGTCTTGCAGCCTTCCTCGCCGAGCAACTCGTTGCCCTTGCAGGCGGCGGGCACGACCGGCAGCGAGCCGAACCAGGCCGAGACATCGCCCTGGACCTTCGGCGCCAGCGAATGCTCTAGCC
>NZ_RZSJ01000352.1:0-6310 GCF_003998025.1 Mesorhizobium sp. M8A.F.Ca.ET.021.01.1.1 | reverse complement strand
GTCCCTGTCCGAGCGCGAGCTTGCCTTCGCCCTTGATGATCGTGGAGTAGCCGACCAGGACGCCTCCCACATCGGTGATGGCATTGGCGGGGCCGGGCGTGCCCTGCAAGGGAATGGCGAGCGCCCGGGCGCGGGCCTTGCCGGCTGGCGTGGAGGTATGGGTCGGCAGTTGGTCCATGCTGGGGTTCCGCTCCGTTGATTGATATTCTGGCTCAGCGAAGGCTGCAGCCCGTCGCAAGCTCGGCATAGCTGGTCAGGATCGCCATCGCCGAAGGTTGATCGACCGCGGGCACGACATTGACGAGATGCAGCCCCAGGCCATCCTCGAGCACGACCAGGCTGCGCGCGATCGTCTCGCTGGTCGCCCGCAGTTTAAAGATGCCGGTGGCGGCGCCCGCCTCCAGTATGCCGACATAGATCGACACCTGCCGCTCGAACAAAGTGATGTGGCGGGCCGCGTAGCTCGCATCCGAGCGCGAATAGGCGCCAAGTTCGAGCAGCAGCCGGCAGAGCTGGTCGTCCGCGTCCGTCGGCAGTCCGCTTTCGATCATCGTTTTCAGCCGCAGCCGCGGATCGGCGATCTCGGCAACCGACGCCGCGCGTATGGTGCAGAACCGCTCGACGGCCTTGCGTTGCACATCGTCCAGCAGGTCCTTCAGGCCAGGATAATAGTAGAGCAGGGCGCTCGAACTCATCCCTGCTTCATTGGCGACGTCGCGCAACGTGACGCCGGCAAGGCCGCGCTTGGCGATCATCGATTCCGCTGCCGCGACGAGCGTGAGGCGACGATCGGCCTGGGTTTTGGGTCGTCCCATCTTCGTTTCCTGAATTTGATTCAGTTTAAAACAGCCTCATGAAATTTCGCAAGCACCAATGCACCATATTAATTGACGATATCTGACTCCATCGCTAGGTTCCCCTCGGAGGAAAATTTTTATCTTATTAAAAAAAGGGGAGGAAGATGTCTACAAACGAAGCAACGACAGGGGCAACTGCCAAGGCCGCGCCCGCCGCCAAGGGACTGGATCGGGCACTGAATGCGCTCGGCACACTGATGATCGTGCTGTCGGCAGTGACGCCGGCATCCTCGGTGTTCATCATCGTGCCGGGCGTCATCGCGCTGGCCGGCACCGGTTCATTCCTCAGTTTCGTCATTGCTGCGGTCATTGGGCTGTTCATGGCCTTCGTGTATGCCGAGCTCTCGTCGGCCTATCCGATGGCCGGCGGCGAATACACCATGATCGGCCGCACGCTCGGCCGCTTCTGGGGCTTCGTCACGCTGGTGCTGGTGTTCGTCTCGATCGTGCTGATCGTCGCCGTCATCGCGCTTGGTGTCGGCACCTATCTCGGTGTGCTCATCCCCAACCTCAGTCCGCAATGGGTCGGCGTGGTGACGATCGGGCTGGCCGGCACGGTCGCGGCGATGCGCATCAAGCTCAATGCCTTCGTCACCGGCATTTTCCTCGGCATCGAGATGCTGGCGCTGCTGATCCTGACCGGTCTCGGCTTTGCCCATGTCGAGCGGCCGCTCTCCAGCCTGTTCACCTCGCCGCAATTGCTCGACGCCACCACGAACACGCTTGTTCCGGCCTCGGCCGGCCTCATCCTGGCCTCCACTGCCGTCTCGCTGTTTGCCTATAACGGCTATGGCGCGGCCGCCTATTTCGGCGAGGAGACACAGGATGCCAGGCGCAACATCGGCAAGGTGGTTCTCTGGGCATTGGTGATTACCGTCGCGGCCGAACTCATTCCGCTGACGGCGGTGTTGCTGGGGTCTCCGGATCTTCCCGGCCTGCTCGCGGCACCCCAGAAGATCGAGTATTTTCTGGAAGCGCGCGGCGGCCATGCGCTGACGGTTCTGATCAGCCTTGCCATCGTCGTTGCCATCTTCAACGCCGTCATCGCAATCATCCTGCAGGCCGCCAGGCTGCTGTTCAGCTCCGGCCGCGACAAGACCTGGTTCGGCCCAATCAACGCCGCCGTCGCCTCGGTCCATGGCAGCTACGCATCGCCCTGGATCGCCACCATCGTCGTGGCGGTGCTGGCTGCGCTCGCCTGCTTCATCGATCTCAATCTGCTGCTGGTGGTCAGCGGCACGTCGCTGGTGGTGATCTACGCGCTTTTGTGCGTGGCGGTGTTTGCCGGCCGCCGCAATGGCACCACGGCTGGCGGACACTACCGCATGCCGCTGTTCCCGGTGCCGGCCGTCCTTGCCTTTGTGGCGCTGGTCTATGTCGCCTACCAGAACCTGCTCGATGCTGCTTTCGGGCGCCCGAGCCTGATCGCGACGCTGCTGATCATGGCAGTGGCGGCAATCTACTATCTGCTGATCCTGGCCAGGCGAACGGACTGGAACCTGCACGGTCCCGACGAGCTTGCTGGATAGGCGTTACCCTCCGACGCTCTGTCCTTGCGAGAACCCCGGCCGTCGCCGGGGTTCTCTTTTGTGGCGGCCCGTCCATTCCGGAGAGACTCGCTCCGGGATGCCACGTTAGCAGCGAGTGGGCGGAACAGGCGCTGAACGTCCATCAAAACCGATCGAACGGCTGCGACTTGAATACACCCAAAAAAAGTCAGGCTGAAAAGGTCGGGTCAGCTTCAGCGAATGAGGAGGCTTTTGGCCGGCATGCCATACCCTTCATCGATGGCTTGCGTTTCTGTATTTGGTGAAAAAGCCCGGAAAACTGCCTGTTTCCGGCTCGTCCGTACACCAACGAACCCTTGTATAAGCCACTGTTCATGCAAGGAAATCGCCAGTTGGTGCCATACCTCCGTGGCGTTGACATATGACGCCGCGGCATGCGTATTCATGGCTATGGGTTACGCCAAGCGATGCTGTTCGAACGGGGCGGGGGTTTCGTGAACGACTGCATTGGCGGGGGCGCCGGACGAGCGGGCATTGCAGCCTGAGGCAGTGCGCCGCTCGCTCCTGGCGTTCGATTGCGCTCGAAAGGCTACGGCTACTTGCTCGAATGGGCACTGGCTGGGTCCTGCCGCTTGTGACCTGAGGTCTTTCGCCGGCGGCCGCCGCGAGGCCCGGCAGCTCCAGCTGCGATCCGTCCTTCAAAACCTAAGCAAGTTGACCATCGTGCGTGGCTGTCCGCAAACAATCCATCGACAGAGCCCTTTGGATCAGCAAAAAGCCCTTGAAGGGGGAAATCCTTCAAGGGCTTTGAAACATTATCCGAACGGAATCCTAGACCGAATAGTACATGTCGTATTCGACCGGATGCGGGGTCATTTCGAAGCGCATCACTTCCGCCATTTTCAGTTCGATATAGCTATCGATCTGGTCGTCGTCGAAGACGCCGCCGGCCTTCAGGAAGCCGCGATCCTTGTCGAGGCTTTGCAGCGCTTCACGCAGCGAGCCGCAGACGGTCGGGATCTTCTTCAGCTCCTTCGGCGGCAGGTCGTAGAGATCCTTGTCCATCGGCTGTCCCGGATGGATCTTGTTCTTGATGCCGTCGAGGCCGGCCATCAGCATGGCGGCGAAAGCGAGATAGGGGTTCGCGCCCGGATCCGGGAAGCGGACCTCGACGCGCTTGGCCTTTGGCGACGAGCCGAATGGGATGCGGCAGGAGGCCGAGCGGTTGCGCGCCGAATAGGCGAGCAGCACCGGCGCTTCGTAGCCAGGCACCAGACGCTTGTAGGAGTTGGTCAGCGGGTTGGTGAAGGCATTGATCGCCTTGGCATGCTTGATGATGCCGCCGATGTAGAACAGGCAGCTCTCCGACAGACCGGCATATTCATTGCCGGCGAAGGTCGGCTTGCCGCCCTTCCAGATCGACTGGTGGACGTGCATGCCCGAGCCGTTGTCGCCGAAGATCGGCTTCGGCATGAAGGTGGCGGTCTTGCCATAGGCGTTGGCGACCTGGTGCACGACATACTTGTAGATCAGCATCTTGTCGGCGTTGCGGACCAGCGTGTCGAACTTGATGCCCAGTTCGTGCTGGGCGGCGGCCACCTCATGGTGATGCTTTTCGACGCGCACGCCCATTTCGGCCAGCACCGTCAGCATTTCGGAACGCATGTCCTGCGCCGAATCGATCGGCGGCACCGGAAAATAGCCGCCCTTGATGCGCGGCCGGTGACCGAGGTTGCCGGTTTCGTAGTCGGTGTCGTCGTTCGACGGCAGTTCGGTCGAATCGAGCTTGAAGCCGGTGTTGTAGGGATCGGCCTTGTACTTGACGTCGTCGAACACGAAGAACTCGGCTTCCGGGCCGACGTAGATGGTGTCGCCGATGCCTTCCGCCTTCATGTAGGCCTCGGCCTTCTTGGCCGTGCCGCGCGGATCGCGGTTGTAGGATTCGCCCGAGACCGGGTCGAGGATGTCGCACAGGATAACCATGGTCGACTGCGCGAAGAACGGGTCCATGTGGACCGTGTCCGGATCGGGCATCAACACCATGTCGGACTCGTTGATGGCCTTCCAGCCGGCGATCGAGGAGCCGTCGAACATGACACCGTCGGCGAACATGTCTTCCTCGACCTCGACGACATCCATCGTCACGTGCTGCAGCTTGCCCTTCGGGTCGGTGAAGCGCAGGTCGACGAATTTCACGTCGTTGTCCTTGATCTGCTTCATGATGTCTTTGGCTGTCGTCATGTCATGTATCCCTGTGTGCTGACGTTTTTTTGATGGATGACGTTTCTTAAAGGATGGCCGGGTCGGATCAAACCGCGTCCATGCCGGTTTCGCCGGTGCGGATGCGCACGACTTCCTCGATGTTGGAGACGAAGATCTTGCCGTCGCCGATACGGCCGGTCTGGGCCGCCTTGCGGATGGCCTCGATCGCGCCTTCCACGGCATCGTCGCCGAGCACGACCTCGATCTTCACCTTGGGCAGGAAGTCGACGACATATTCGGCGCCGCGGTAGAGTTCGGTGTGGCCCTTCTGGCGCCCGAAACCCTTGGCTTCGGTCACGGTAATGCCTTGCAGTCCGGCCTCCTGAAGCGCTTCCTTCACTTCGTCCAGCTTGAATGGCTTGATGATCGCTTCGATCTTTTTCATGTAAAAAGTGGCCTCCACTGCCAAAAAAACGGGTTGTGAGCCCCCGCTTGCGCCTCCATCAAGCACGAACTGTGCCAGTCGAAGGGAACTGAAGCGGTGTCATACGATTCCAAAGCCATGTCACCCCCAGATGCAAATTCGCGTCATTCGCTGCATTGGAAGCGGCATGAAGGACAACAGCCTATCCGGCGCCACTGTGCGTGTCTGCCCAATATGTGGGCAAAGTGCTCATCTTGCGGGCAGCTTGGTGCCTGCGATCCTTGCGCCGATCGACGTGACCATGACAGCGCTACTCCTCCCCGTTTGCGTCGAGCCGAAAACTGGACAATGCTTGATCGAATGCGGATCGGCAATCCATGAGCCACGAACTTCTTACTTCCGCCGAGATGGGCGAAGCGGATCGGCTGACTATTGCAGCAGGTCCAACCGACGGCATTGGATTGATGCGCCGTGCCGGGCAAGCCGTCGCGGCGCAAGTGCTCAGGCGCTATCCCGCGGCGGCGCACGTCCATGTGTTGTGCGGCCCGGGCAACAATGGCGGCGACGGTTATATCGTTGCCCAGGTCCTTGCCGGCAGCGGCGTCGCCACCACGGTCTGGGCGCATGGTCCGCCAAGGCCGGATAGCGACGCGGCACTCGCCGCCGCGGAATGCTCCGTCAGGCCCCAGCCGCTATCGGACTTTAATGCCGGACCCGGCTCGATCGTGGTCGATGCGCTTTACGGGGCAGGGCTGTCCAAGCCGCTGTCCGGCGAGGCTGCCAGGGCGGTCGATCTCGTGAGCGACCTGCATCTGCCGGTTGTCGCGGTCGACCTGCCTTCCGGTATCTCCGGTGACAGCGGCAAGGTGCTCGGCACATCGTTCTCAGCCGACCTCACCGTGACCTTCGCGCGCAAGAAACCCGGCCATATGCTCCTGCCCGGCCGGGAACGATGCGGCGAGATCGTGCTTGCCGATATCGGCATCGGCGCGCAGATCATCGCAACGCTCCAGCCCCGGACATTCGAGAACGGACCGGAGCTTTGGTTGCGCGGTTTGCCGGTGCCGGCCGTCGACGCGCACAAATACAAGCGCGGCCATGTCGGTGTCTTTTCCGGTGGACCCAACGCTACCGGCGCGGCGCGGCTCTCGGCGCTTGCCGCCGCCCGAAGCGGGGCAGGGGCGGTGACGCTTCTGTCGCCGGGCAACGCCATGCAGGTCAATGCCGCGCACCTGACCTCGATCATGTTGCGCAGGACCGACGACACTGCCGACATTGAGGCATTCGTCGGGGAACGTCGGCCATCGGCCTTTGTTCTC
>NZ_RZSJ01000351.1:0-6320 GCF_003998025.1 Mesorhizobium sp. M8A.F.Ca.ET.021.01.1.1 | reverse complement strand
GCTAGTCAGACCGGCAATTCGCGCCCTTGGAAATGTCTTCCGGCACGGGCGCATCCGCAAACAATTCGCACGCATAACAATTCGCATCGGAGCACTGCCATGACGGGTAGCAAGGACTATGTGGTCGCCGACATCTCGCTTGCCGGCTGGGGCCGCAAGGAACTCGATATAGCCGAGACCGAAATGCCGGGCCTGATGGCCTGCCGCGAGGAATTCGGCGCCAAGAAGCCGCTCAAGGGCGCGCGCATCACCGGCTCGCTGCACATGACCATCCAGACGGCGGTGCTGATCGAGACGCTGAAGGTGCTCGGCGCCGATATCCGCTGGGCTTCCTGCAACATCTTCTCGACCCAGGATCACGCCGCCGCGGCGATTGCCGAGGCCGGCATTCCGGTCTTCGCCGTCAAGGGCGAAAGCCTCGAACAGTACTGGGACTACACCGACAGGATCTTCCAGTGGGCCGATGGCGGCCTCTCCAACATGATCCTCGATGATGGCGGCGACGCCACCATGTATATCCTGATCGGCGCCCGCGCCGAGGCCGGCGAGGACGTGCTGTCCAATCCGCAGAGCGAGGAAGAGGAATATTTCTACGCGCAGGTCAAGAAGCGCCTGAAGGCTTCGCCGGGCTTCTTCACCAAGCAGAAGGAAGCGATCCGCGGCGTCACCGAAGAGACGACTACCGGCGTCAACCGGCTCTACCAGCTGCAGAAGAAGGGCCTGCTGCCCTTCCCCGCCATCAACGTCAACGACTCGGTGACCAAGTCGAAGTTCGACAACAAATATGGCTGCAAGGAATCGCTGGTCGACGGCATCCGCCGCGGCACCGACACGATGATGGCCGGCAAGGTCGCGGTCGTCTGCGGCTATGGCGATGTCGGTAAAGGCTCGTCGGCCTCGCTCAAGGGCGCGGGCGCCCGCGTCAAGGTCACCGAAGTCGACCCGATCTGCGCGCTGCAGGCGGCGATGGACGGTTTTGAAGTGGTCACGCTGGAAGATGCGGCACCGACCGCCGACATCGTCATCACCACCACCGGCAACAAGGATGTCGTCACTCTCGACCATATGCGCTCGATGAAGGACATGGTGATCGTCGGCAACATCGGCCATTTCGACAACGAGATCCAGGTCGCGTCGCTGCGCAATCTGAAGTGGACCAATGTCAAGCCGCAGGTCGACATGATCACCTTCCCGGACGGCAAGCGGATGATCCTCCTGTCGGAGGGCCGCCTGCTCAATCTCGGCAACGCCACCGGCCATCCGAGCTTCGTCATGTCGGCATCCTTCACCAACCAGGTGCTGGCCCAGATCGAGCTCTACACCAAGGGTGAGCAGTACCAGAACCAAGTCTATGTGCTGCCCAAGCATCTCGATGAGAAGGTCGCGCGCCTGCATCTCGACAAGCTCGGCGCCCGCTTGACCGAGCTGTCGGGCGAGCAGGCCGCCTATATCGGCGTCACGCCGCAGGGTCCGTTCAAGCCGGAACACTACCGCTATTAACCAAAGCCGAATTTACTACAAGATATTGATGCCGGGCGATTGACTTTTCGCCCGGCTTTATTTTTGCGCCGAATGATTCTTCACGCCGATTCCAGCAGGCGCTATTGTTGTGATTCGCGGGTCCAGGGGCGAGGACCGGCGCACGCGTCAGGGCGGTCTTGCATTCAGGCGGCGAAGAGGACCAAGACATGCCGGGGGAAAACCCGCTTCACGCGGGACAGGCCGTTTCCGGCGGCCACGATGATTCAGGGACCATGGGCTGCGCCACACGCGGCGAGCGCCTTTCCTGGCGCGCCCGTGCGGGATTGCTCCTTGCCGGTTCCGCGCTTGCCTGCCCCTTGCAGGGGGCGGTCGCGCATGCCCAGGCGGTCGGCGCCGCGGTGGCCGGTCTTTCGATCAGCACCGTCGAGGTCGTACAACTGGCGGTGTTCGTCGGCGTAACGGGTACGGCATTCCTGTCGGCCATCGTTCTCATCCGCGAACGAGCGCGTACCTCGGCGGAGAATGTCGAGCTGAGAAGCCGCGTCGCCGATGTCAGCGCGGCATTGCGGCGTTCGGAAGCGCTGCTCAATTTGCGCGACCAGCGTGTCGTCGTCTGGGCCTCGGAAAACAAGAAGCCCGAACTCATCGGCACATTGCCGACCGAAAGCGGCGCGCCGGAGGAACGGGCCGCGTTCCTCGCCTTTGGCCGCTGGCTGATGCCGCGTTCGGCGGCGGCACTCGAACATGCCGTGGCGGGTTTGCGCGAAAAAGGCAGGCCGTTCGACCTGGTGATCGAATCCCAGGCCGGCGCTCCATTGGAGGTGCATGGCCGCAAGAGCGCGGCCCATGTGCTGGTGCGGTTTGTCTCGCTGTCCGAGACACAGCGCAGCCAGGCCCGGCTCAAGATCGACAACCAGCGGCTGGCCGCTGACCATGACACGATGATCGGCCTGCTCGAAGCGCTGAAGATGCCGGCATGGCTGCGTGACGAGCATGGCCGCCTGAAATGGGTGAACCGGGCCTATGCCGACGCCGTCGAAGCCGAGAGCGCGGAAGCCGCCGTGCGCGGCGCCAAGGAGTTCCTCGGCGGCCAGGCGCGCGACGCCATCGCCACGCAGCACAAATCGCATCCGGTGTTCGAGCAGTCGCTGTCGACGGTGATCGAAGGCGACCGCCGCGTGTTCGCCGTGACCGACTTTGCCGGCGCCGACGGTTCGGCCGGCCTTGCCTGCGACACCAGCGCCATCGAGGCCATCCGCGGCGAATATGAGCGGACTGTGCGCAGCCACGCCGATACGCTCGACCAGCTCAACACCGCGGTCGCCATCTTCGACACCGACGAGAAGCTGCGCTTCTTCAACCAGGCTTTCCAGAAACTGTGGGGGCTCGACAGCGGCTTCCTGCACAGCGCGCCCGACAACGCCCTTTTGCTCGACCGGCTGCGCAGCGAGGGCAAGATCGCCGAACAGCCGGAATGGCGCCGCTGGAAGGAAGGCCTGCTCGGCGCCTACCGCGCCGTCGAATCGCAGGAGCACTGGTGGCATCTGCCGGACGGCAAGACGATCCGTGTCGTTGCCAATCCGCAACCCAAGGGCGGCGTCACCTGGGTGTTCGAGAACCTGACCGAGAAGATGGATCTCGAAAGCCGCTACCGCACCGCGGTTCGGGTCCAGGGCGAAACGCTCGACAATCTGGCGGAAGGCGTCGCGGTGTTCGGCCCCGACGGCCGGCTGCGCCTGTCGAACCCGGCCTTCGCCACGCTGTGGGGGTTGGACGCGGAAGCCGCCAAGCCCAATGTGCACGTATCGGCCATACGCGAGCTCTCCGACCGACAAGCGGTCGAGAGCCCCTGGCCCGGCTTCGTCGCCGCCATCACCGGCTTCGACGACGAGCGCCGCGACCGCCACGGCCAGACCGAGCTCAACAACGGCACCGTGCTGCGGTACGCCGTGATTCCGCTGCCCAACGGGCAAGTGATGATGACCTTCGTCGACGTTACCGACAGCGTCCACGTCGAACGCGCGCTCAAGGACAGGAACGAGGCGCTCGAGAAATCGGACCAGCTCAAGAACGAATTCGTCCAGCATGTGTCCTATGAACTGCGTTCGCCGCTGACCAACATCATCGGCTTCACCGAGCTGCTGTCGCTGCCGGCAACCGGCCCGTTGACGCAGAAGCAGCGCGAATATGTCGAGCATGTCGGCTCGTCCTCCTCGGTGCTGCTGACCATCGTCAATGACATACTGGACCTTGCGACCGTCGATGCCGGCATCATGCAGCTCGACATTTCCGAAGTGCATGTCGACCGCACCATCGCGGCCGCCGCCGAGCTTGTCGCCGACCGGCTGGAGGAGCATTCGATCCGGCTTGCGGTCGACGCCGCCGCCGCGCCGAAGACGTTCCATGGCGACGAAACCCGCATCCGCCAGATCCTCTACAATCTGCTGAGCAACGCCGCCAATTACGCGCCGGAGGCCAGCACCATCCGGCTGGCCTGCCGCCAGCTGGCGGACGGAGTCGAGTTCTCGGTTCACGACGACGGGCCCGGCATGCCGCCTGATGTGCTCGATTCGGTGTTCCGCCGCTTCGAGCCGCGCACCAATGGCGGCCGCCGCCGCGGCGCCGGCCTCGGCCTGTCGATCGTCAAGAGCTTTGTCGAACTGCATGGCGGCGCCGTTCGCATCGAAACCGGCAAGGACAAGGGCACGACCGTCATCTGCACCTTTCCCGACATGCCGGGTATCCGCGCAGCGGCCGAGTAGCGCGCTCGATGACGGAACCGGTGCTGGAGCGTTTGCTCGCCGACGAGACCCAGACGGCGCGACTGGGCGAGGATCTGGCGCTGGCGCTGCGCGTCGGCGACGTGCTGGCGCTCAAGGGCGATCTCGGCGCCGGCAAGTCGACGCTGGCAAGAGCGCTCATCCGAACACTGGCCGACGATGCCGATCTCGAAGTGCCGAGCCCGACCTTCACGCTGGTTCAGAGCTACGACACACGCATCCCGGTCCATCATTTCGATCTCTACCGCCTGTCCTCGGCGGCCGAGCTCGACGAGCTCGGCTTCGAGGAAGCAATCGCGCAAGGTGCCGCCCTCATCGAGTGGCCCGAACGGGCTGAGGGCTATTTGCCCAAGACGACGGTGCTGATCGAACTCGTCCAGCACGGCGAGGGCCGGCTGGCGCGCCTGTCGGGGCAAGGCGCGAGCTTCGACCGTGTGGCGCGCTCGCTGGCCATGCGCGGCTTCCTCGACAACGCCGGATGGGGGCAAGCGCGGCGCCGGCATTTCATCGGCGATGCCTCGGCCCGCTCCTACGAGATCGTCTCGCTTGCCGGCGAGGCGCCGCGAGTGCTGATGAATTCGCCGCGGCTGGTGCTCGGCCCTCCCGTGCGCGACGGCAAGCCCTATGCCGTGATCGCCCACACCGCGCAGTCGGTGTCGGCTTTCGTCGCCATCGACCGTGCGCTGCAGGCTGCCGGCGTCGCGGTGCCCAGGATTGACGCGCAGGATCTCGACCAGGGCTTCCTGCTGCTCGAGCATCTGGGCTCGGAAGGCTTTCTCGCCGGCAATGGCGAGCCAGTCGCCGAACGCTACGAGGCAGCGGCCGAACTGCTTGCCATGATGCATGGCAAGACCTGGCCGCCCCGCATGGAGGCGGCACCCGGCGTCGTCCATGACGTGCCGCCATTCGATCGCGACGCCATGCTGATCGAGGCGGACCTGCTGATCGACTGGTACGTGCCGGCGATATCGGGCGGCCCGGCGAGCGACGCGCTGCGTTCCGGCTACCACAGGACATGGAACGCGCTTCTCGACCGGCTGCAAGGCAGCGAATACACGTTGATGTTGCGCGACTTCCATTCACCCAACATCATCTGGCGCGGCGAGCGGTCCGGCCTCGACCGGCTCGGCATCGTCGACGTGCAGGACGCGCTGATCGGTCCCGCCGCCTATGATGTCGCCTCGCTTGCCATGGACGCCCGCGTCACCATCCCGCCCGAGATCGAGAAGCGGACGCTTGCTGCCTATGTCGCGGCGCGTCACAAAGCCGGCGGCTTCGATGAAGCAGGCTTCCTCGAAGCCTACGCAATCATGGCCGCACAACGCAATTCCAAGATCCTGGGCATTTTCGTGCGCCTCGAAAAACGCGACGGCAAACCCTATTATCTCAAGCACCTGCCGCGCATCCGCGACTATCTCAGGCGGGCGCTGTCGCATCCCGCGCTCGCCGAGCTGCGAGATTTCTACGGCGCGCACGGGTTGCTGGAGGAACGAGCGCTGTGACAATGAGACCGGACATCGCCATCGTACTTGCCGCGGGGCTTGGCAAGCGCATGCGGCCGATCACCGACACCATCCCCAAACCGCTGGTTCGGATCGCCGGCAAGACGCTGCTCGACTGGGGCCTCGACAGCCTGGCCGCGGCCGGCGTCGGCACGGCGGTGGTCAATGTCCATTACCTTCCCGAACAGATCGTCGCCCATGTCGCCGCGCGCCGCGCGCCGCGCATCGTCATTTCCGATGAAAGCGACCGGCTGCTCGATTCCGCCGGCGGCATCGTCAAGGCGCTGCCGGAACTCGGCCAACAGCCGTTCTACATCCTCAACGCCGATACATTCTGGATCGACCACGGCCCGCTCAATCTCAGGCGGCTCGCCCTTGCATGGGACGCGGCGAAAATGGATATTCTGCTGATGCTGGCGGATCTCCATCAGGCGACAGGCCATTGTGGCAGCACCGATTTCCTGGTGGCGCCGGACGGCGCGCTGCGGCGTTCGAAAGGCGATCCTGCCGGCCTGATCTATGCCGGCGCCGCGATCATCCATCCGCGCCTGTTCAA
>NZ_RZSJ01000350.1:0-6328 GCF_003998025.1 Mesorhizobium sp. M8A.F.Ca.ET.021.01.1.1 | reverse complement strand
CCACCAGCTCCGCCCGTTCCCCGACCGACAGCGCCGAGCCGAGCTTTGTCTGTCCGTCATCCTCAAAGGCAAGTCTTGTCGACAGCGCCGGGCCGACCACCATGCGATCGATATTGGCGAGCACATGGGCGCGCTCCGTCTCCTGCCCGCACCACCATGTCGCCACACTGGGCAAAAGCAGCTCCTCGCCCCACAATTCGCGCGCGATCTTGGGCAGGAAGGCAAGCAGCGCACGCGTCTCCATCAGGCCAGAGCCAAGCGCATTGACGGTGGACACCGTGCCTTGCCGGATCGCTTCGACCAGGCCCGGCGTGCCGATCTGCGAATCCGGGCGCAGTTCGAGCGGATCGGCGAAGGCGGCGTCGAGCCGCCGCCACAGCACGCTGATCGGCATCAGGCCGGACACGGTGCGCACCATCAGCCTGCCGCCGGAAACGGTCAGATCCTCGCCTTCGAGCAGCATGATGCCGAGGTAGCGGGCGATATAGGCGTGTTCGTAGTAGGTTTCGTTGAGGGGGCCCGGCGTCAGGATGGCGACGCGGCCGTCGCTCTCCTTTGCCATGCCGATCAGCGCATCGCGGAAGCGACGGAAGAAGCCGGCGAGCCGGTGCACATGCATCTCGCCATAGATGTCGGACAAGGCGCGCGTGGTGGCGACGCGGTTCTCCAGCGCGAAACCGGCGCCTGAAGGCGCCTGGGTGCGGTCGCCCAGCACCCACCAGCGGCCGTCAGGGCCCCGGCCGAGTTCGAAGGCGCAGAAGTGCAGGAAATGCCCCCCCGCCGGCGTGGTGCCAACCACGGGTCGCAAATATTCGGGGCTCGCCGCGATTAGCCCTGCCGGCAGGATGCCTTTGTCGATCAGCCGGTTCTGCCCATGGATATCGGCGACAATTTCCTCGAACAGGTCGGCGCGCTGCACCAGGCCGGCGCTGATCGCCTGCCACTCGCTGTCCTCGATGAGCACGGGAATATGCGCCAGCGGCCATTCGCGCTCGTTGGCGCCCGCCTTGTCATAGACGCGGTAGTAAACACCGGCATCACGCAGATACTGGTCGGCGCGGGCGAAGCGCTGACCGAGCTTTTCGGCCCCGAGTTCGTCCAGCGCCTCGACAAAATGCTTCCAGACCGGACGGGGATTGCCCGAAGCGTCAACCATCTCGTCGACGACGCCATCGATCGGCTGGTAGTGCTCCAGCAGGCTGTGGGCCTGCGGCTTGCCGCGTACCCTTTTGTGATTCCCCTTTGCCATGTCAGATCACAGTCTTGGTGGACGCCTGAGGTCAAGGGTCATCGGGAAATCTTCCGCCGGCTGTTCCTCGCGCAACACATAGCCGGACGGCGTATGGCCGCGTGGTTCGAAGCGGGCGAGCCGCCGTGCCTCCGCCTCGTTGCCATTGACCGGGAACGTGTCGTAGTTGCGCCCACCGGGATGCGCGACATGGTAGACGCAGCCGCCAACCGCCCTGCCGGACCAGCGATCATAGATGTCGAACACCAGCGGTGTGTTGACCGGCAGCGCGGGATGCAGCCCCGAGGCCGGCTGCCAGGCCTTGAAGCGCACGCCCGCCACCGCGACCTCCCTGTCGTCGGTAACCTTCATCGGCACGATGCGGCCGTTGCAGACGATCGCGTGGCGCTCCGGATTGAGACCTTCGGTCTTGACCTGCAGCCGTTCGACCGAGGAATCGACGAAACGCACCGTGCCGCCGATCGCGCCCTGCTCGCCCATCACATGCCACGGCTCCAGCGCCTGCCTGAGCTCCAGCTTGATGCCGGCATGCTGGACTTCGCCGCAGAAGGGAAAGCGGAATTCGAGCTGGGCGTCGAACCATTCGGGCCGAAACTCGAAGCCGTTGAGCTTGAGGTCGTCGAGCACCTCGAGAAAATCCGCCCAGACATAGTGCGGCAGCATGAAGCGGTCATGCAGCGAGGTGCCCCAGCGCACGAAGCGCCCGTCGAGCGGGTTCTTCCAGGCGCGTGCGATGATTGCCCTGACCAGCAACTGCTGCGCCAGAGACATGCGCGCATTGGGTGGCATCTCGAATCCACGGAATTCGACAAGGCCAAGCCGGCCAGTTGGGCCATCGGGGGAAAACAGCTTGTCGATACAGATTTCCGAGCGGTGCGTATTGCCGGTGACGTCGGTCAACAGATTGCGGAACAGGCGATCGACCAGCCATGGCAAGGGTGCGGCCCCCTGGTCGGGATGCGGCACCTGCGCCATCGCGATTTCGAGTTCATAGAGCGAATCGTGCCGCGCCTCGTCGAAGCGCGGCGCCTGGCTGGTCGGGCCGATGAACAGGCCGGAGAACAGATAGGACAGCGAGGGACGCCGCTGCCATTGCAGCACCAGGCTTTTCAGCAGATCGGGCCGGCGCAGGAACGGGCTGTCGTTGGGCGTGGTGCCGCCGACCACGACATGGTTGCCCCCGCCGGTACCGGTGTGGCGGCCGTCGATCATGAACTTGTCGGCGCCCAGCCGCGTCTGCCGCGCCTCCTCGTAGATCGCCGTCGTGGTCGCCACGCAATCCTGCCAGTTCGAGGCGGGATGGATGTTGACCTCGATGACGCCGGGATCGGGTGCCACGCGGATGACGTTGAGGCGCGGATCGTGCGGCGGGCCGTAGCCCTCGATATGCACGGGAAGGCCTATCGCCTTTGCAGCGTTCTCGGCAGCGGCCACGAGTTCAAGATAGTCTTCCAGCGCCTCGACCGGCGGCATGAAAACGCACAGCCTTCCATCACGCGGTTCTACCGAAAGTGCCGTGCGCACCGCCCCGCCGATTTCGGTGATCTCCTGCTCGACGCGGTCCTGCTGGCCACTGACAGCGGTGAAGGATACCGCCTGCTGGCGGCGGGCCATTTCGTCGGCGCCTTCCAGTTCGGCCGGAGCGGCCGTCGGCAAGATCGCTTCCCGCACGGGGAGCGGCCCACGCGGCAGCGACGGATCGACAGGCACGATGTAGGGAAATTGCGCCGGCGGCACATAGGGCAGCGTTCCCAACGGCAGACGATAGCCGACCGGCGAATCGCCGGGCACCAGGAACAACCGGCCGCGCCGCGTCGTCCATTTTTCCGACCGCCAGCGCTGGCCGGACGCCTGGCTGTTCCAGCGCTGAACCGGCAGCACATAGCCGGACGGCTTGGTCAGCCCGCGCTCGAACACCTTCGCCATGCGGCTGCGCTCTTCCGGGTCTTCCAGCTTGGAGTTGGACGGGTCGACATTCTCGGGCAGCTTGCCTTCCTTGAGCAGCCATTCGGCTGGGTCCTCATAGGCTTCGCTGACCATGGAGGTGTCGATGCCGAGCTCGCCGGCGATCGCCGTCAGCAGGCTTTCGGCCTGTTTCGGCCCGATATCGGTCGAGCTTTTCTCCCGCGCGATCAGCGACGGGTCGCTCCATACCGGCTCGCCGTCGGCGCGCCAGTAGAGCGAAAACGTCCAGCGCGGCAGGCTTTCACCGGGATACCATTTGCCCTGGCCGTAGTGCAGAAAGCCTCCCGGCGCGAAGCGCTCGCGCAGCCGGCGGATCAGCGCGTCGGCCTTTTCGCGCTTGGTCGGCCCGACGGCGGCCGTGTTCCACTCGGCGGATTCGAAATCGTCGATCGACACGAAGGTCGGCTCGCCGCCCATCGTCAGCCGCACATCCCCGGCCGCGAGCGCGGCATCGACCTTGTTGCCGAGCGCGTCCAGCGCCTGCCAGCTTTCATCCGAGAACGGCTTGGTGATGCGCGGATGTTCGGCGATGCGATCGACCCGCATGTCGAAGCCGAACTCGACATTGGCAAAGCTCGCCATGCCCGAAATCGGTGCCGCATTGCGGAAATGCGGTGTCGCGGCCAGCGGCACATGGCTCTCGCCGGTGAGCAGGCCGGAGGTCGGGTCGAAGCCGATCCAGCCGGCGCCGGGAAGATAGACCTCGCACCAGGCATGCAGGTCGGTGAAATCGACCGATGTACCTGCGGGCCCATCCAGCGCGACAAGGTCGGGCTTGAGTTGGATCAGGTAGCCCGAGACGAAGCGCGCGGCGATGCCGAGATTGCGCAGGATCTGCACCAGCAGCCAGCTTGAATCGCGGCACGAACCCTTGCCCGCGGCCAGCGTTTCCTCCGGCGAGAAGACGCCGGTCTCCATGCGCACGATATAGGCGATCTCGCGCTGCAGCCTTGCATTGAGGTCGACGAGGAAATTGACCGTGTTGGGCGCGCTGCGGTCGACGGATTCCAGGAAAGCCGAGAGAAGCGGCCCCGCCGGCTCCGGTGTCCGGTAGATGGCCAGATCCTCCCTGATTTCCTCGGGATAATCGAACGGGAACGCCTCCGCCGACGGTTCGACGAAGAAGTCGAACGGATTGTAGACAGTCATGTCGGCGACGAGGTCGACCTCGATCTTCAGCTCCGTCACCGGCTCGGGAAAGACGAACCGGGCGAGGAAATTGCCGTAGGGATCCTGTTGCAGATTGACGAAATGGTTCGCCGGTTCGACCTTCAGCGAATGGCTCAACACCTTGGTGCGGGAATGCGGTGCAGGCTGAAGCCTGATGATTTGAGGGCCGAGCACCACCGGCCGGTCATATTTGTAGTGGGTCAGGTGGTAGACGGCTGCCAGAATTGCCATGGGGCCCCGGGATCGGCGTTTAGCTGGCCGAACCCTGCCACATCTGGCCGCCATTCTCCAAGCGGATGTTGCGGCGCACCTAAACTAAAGAACCCGTTGCCGGCTTAAAGTCGCTCAAAAGAACGCCTGTATCCCCGTCTGCGCCCGTCCAAGGATCAGCGCATGCACGTCATGCGTGCCCTCATAGGTGTTGACGGTCTCGAGGTTCTGCGCGTGGCGCATGACGTGGTAGCCGATCTGGATGCCGTTGCCGCCATGCATGTCGCGGGCCTGGCGGGCGATATCGAGCGCCTTGCCGCAATTGTTGCGCTTGACGATCGAGATCATCTCCGGCGCCATCTTGCCCTCGTCGAGCAGCCGCCCGACGCGCAAGGATGCCTGCAGCCCAAGCGCGATCTCGGTTTGCATGTCGGCGAGCTTC
The DNA here is from genome assembly GCF_003998025.1 of Mesorhizobium sp. M8A.F.Ca.ET.021.01.1.1. Classification (NCBI taxonomy): domain Bacteria; kingdom Pseudomonadati; phylum Pseudomonadota; class Alphaproteobacteria; order Hyphomicrobiales; family Phyllobacteriaceae; genus Mesorhizobium; species Mesorhizobium sp. M8A.F.Ca.ET.021.01.1.1. The sequence goes on along the minus strand of NZ_RZSJ01000350.1, from coordinate 1,292 downwards.
TTCTGGTAAAGCTGGGTGCCGGCCAGCGGCTTGCCGAACTGCTTGCGGTCCAGGCCATACTGGCGAGCGCGATGCCAGCAATCTTCCGCCGCTCCCATCGAGCCCCAGGAAATGCCGAAGCGGGCCCGGTTGAGGCAACCGAACGGTCCGCCGAGGCCCTTGGCATTGGGCAGCAGCGCGTCCTCGCCGACCTCGACGCCTTCCATCACCACTTCGCCGGTGATCGAAGCGCGCAGCGAGAGCTTGCCGCCGATCTTGGGGGCCGAAAGCCCCTTCATGCCCTTTTCCAGCACGAAACCGCGGATCTCGTCCTTGCCGTTCTCGCCCTTCACCTTCGCCCAGACGACGAACACGTCGGCGACCGGCGCATTGGAAATCCACATCTTGGAGCCGGTCAGCTTGTAACCGTTGGCGGTCTTTTCGGCGCGGGTCTTCATGCCGCCGGGGTCGGAGCCGGCATCCGGCTCGGTCAGGCCAAAACAGCCGATCCATTCGCCACTGGCGAGCTTCGGCAGGTACTTCTTGCGCTGTTCATCCGAGCCATAGGCGTAAATTGGATACATCACCAGCGACGACTGCACCGACATCATCGAGCGGTAGCCGGAATCGACACGTTCGACTTCCCGCGCCACCAGCCCATAGGTGACATAGTTTGCGCCGAGGCCACCGAACTCCTCCGGGATGTTGATGCCGAGCAGGCCGGCCTCGCCCATCTCGCGGAAGATCGCCGTGTCGAAAGTCTCGTTGAGATACGCTTCCTCGATGCGCGGCGCGAGCTTGTCGGCGGCAAAGGCGGCAGCGCCGTCGCGCACCATACGCTCATCTTCCGAAAGCTGGCCCTCGATCAGGAACGGGTCTTCCCAGACGAATGCATTCTTGTCGGCGGCCATGGCTTTTCGATCCTTCGAAGGGTGAAGCCCGGCTTATCGGCCTGTGCCTTGAAAAAATCAAACGAAATTGCTTCACCGATCAATGAGCGTTAGGAATGGATCATGAGTGTCCAGCGTCGCCTTTTGCCCAACATCAGTGCCCTCGCCGCCTTCGAGGCGGTGGCCCGGCTCGGCTCCTTCACCGCCGCTGCCCAAGAGCTGGATTTGACCCAGGGTGCGGTCAGCCGGCAGATCAGGCTATTGGAAGATCAGTTCGGCCGCCGATTGTTCGAGCGCGACAGCCGCAACGTCCGCCTGTCCACGGCAGGCGAAATCTATGCCGAGACGGTGCGTTCCGCCCTTGGCCAATTGCGCGACGCGGCGCTCGGATTGATGAGCAATCAGCATAGCGGCATCCTGAAC